>JADLHS010000631.1 GCA_020848635.1 Limisphaerales bacterium | reverse complement strand
CCGAGCAGGCTTTCCCGCGCGCGTTCCAGTTGGGCGATGGAAATCCACTCGTCCGCGGTGTGGGCTTGGGCAATGTCGCCCGGGCCGAAGACCACGCTGGGAATGCCGCCGCGGGCCAGCACCGCCGCATCGCAGAAATAGTGCAACCCTGCCGGTCGCGCTTGCCCTAGGCGGCGCAGGAACTGGCGCACGAACGGCAGGTTCGGTTCCGTCTCCAAAGGAAAACAGGGTTTCAACTTCACGTTCGCAACCTTGGCCGCCAGTTTCCGGGCGCGGAGAAAAGCAGCGACTTCGCGGCGCGTGGCCGCCTCCGATTCACCCGGCAGCGTGCGCCGATCCACGCTGATCACACAATGATCGGGAACAATGTTCGTCTGCGTGCCGCCCGCAATAGTTCCGACACTCACCGAACCGTGACCCAGCAAGGGATGTCGCCGCCGCCGCAGGCGCGCAGCGAAATCGGTTTCGAGGGCCTCCACCACCCGCGCCATGGCGTGAACCGCGCTCTTCCCGAACCACGGCGTGGCGCCGTGCGCCGCCCGGCCGCGGGTCTCCACCGTCAACCACACGCTGCCTTTGTGCGCCGTGGCCAGCGCCAGCCGCGTTGGTTCACCCACAATGGCAAAGTCGGCCTTGAATTTCAGATCGGCCAGAAACCGCGATCCGCTTTGGCCCTGTTCTTCGTCCACCAACCCAACGAAAACAATCTCGGTTTCGCGGGGGCGCGCGCCGGATCGTGCCAGATCACACAGCGCCGCAAAGAACGCCGCCACCGACCCCTTCGTGTCACACGCGCCACGCCCGAACAGCCGTCCGCCTTGCGTCCGCGGCGTGAATTGATCTGCCCGTGCCGCGTTCACTGTGTCAAGGTGAGGCGCGAGCAGAATTGTGCGGCGAACTCTCCCGACGGGTCGCAAACATGCGAGCAAATTAGGGCGGTGAGGCAAAACGGGTTGAAACGCGATATCCAGCCCCGCGCGCGCGCCCAAGGCGGCAAGATATTCCGCCACCCGTCCCTCGCCCGCCTGCGGATGACGCGGCGGCAGAAAGGCCGGGTTGACGCTGGGGAGCGCGATCAGTTCGGCGAGGAGGTTCTTGACGTTGGCCATAGAGCGTTCGGTCCCGACGCGTCGCAGGTTAGCGAGGACGGAACAGTCCGTCGAGGAACGAACCGAACGTTCGCAGGAATTCGCAATCGCGTATTCCGCCCGGCCTACACCGACACGCTTTTGCCTACCTGCGGTTGGATAATTTGGATTTTCGGATGGCGGGCGTGGATTTGTTCCTCGAACCATTGCCGCGAATCATCGTCGCCGTGACCCAGCAAAATCGCGCGCGGCGCCACTTGGCCTACGAAATCCAGCAGGTCATCGCGGTTCGCGTGCGCGGTCAGATCAAACTCCTGCATGTCGCAGTGGCGGGTGACCGGGCCCGCGCTGGGACTGAAGACGAACGTCTCGCCAGGCTTCGACGCCTTGAGCCGGCCACCCGGCGTGCTGGGATCAGCGTAGCCGACGAAGAAAATGGATTGCCGCTCGTCGCCGGCCATGCGCACGGCGAGGTCATGGGCGGCGGTGTTTTCGCTCATCATGCCAGAGGTGATCACAAAGATGCGACCGCCGCTCAGTTTCATTTTCTGCGACTGGCCGGGTTCGAGGACAACGAGGTTGAGCGCTTCGCGGAGTTGCAAATTGGTATGCTGCCGGTGGGTCCGATGCGCTTCGAGATCATAAATTTCCGTGAACACACGACCCAATCCGCCGATGTAGATGGGCTGCGGCTTGAGTTTTCCCTCCCGCATCAGCAACGCGAGCAACGCGAGAATTTCCTGGGTACGGCCGAGGGCGAACGACGGGATCATCACACAACCTTTGCGCTTGAGCGCCTGGTGAATGGCGGCGGTAAGGCGCTCCACTTCGGTGGCGCGGGTGACGCCTTTGGGCACAGCCCGATTGCCCCGGGTGGTTTCCATGATAAGCACATCGGCCCGCACGTCCTGGAAGCGGGCGGCGCGCAGCAGGGTCTGATCATGAAAGCAAACATCGCCGGTGTAGAACATCGTTTCCTTTTCCCCCCGCAACATGATGCCCGCCGAGCCGAGCGTGTGACCGGCGTCATAAAACTCCAGGGTCGGCGAGCGAATCCCGGCGCGGGTCTTATGGTACGCCGCCCACTCGACTTCGCGATTGTAGCGGAAACTCTGAAACAACGGCGCGATGTCGTCCACCTGATCGTGCGTGTAGAGCGGGTATTCCTTGATCCCCAGTTCGTCGCGCTGACGCGTCATCACGTTCACGGAATTGTGCAGCACCCGCTCGATGATGAAATAACTTTGCTCCGCCATCAGCACATGTGCCTTCGGAAAATACCGCGTCGCCACTGGCAGCGAGCCAACGTGGTCGTGGTGACAATGCGAGATGGCAATGGCGTCCAGCTCCTCCTGGCGGATTGCCTTGTAGAGTGGGAGGCCATCGCTGCCCTCGCGTTTGGGGTGCATGCCGGCGTCCAGCAGGATCCGGTGGCCTTCGAGGTCAACGAACCAGGCGCTGGCGCCAATGTCGGTATCAGGGTTCAGGTTTGCGATTCGCATTAGAATTAAGTTCAAGAGTAGGCGATCCCGGGCGCGTCACCAGATAAAATCATCGGGCGCAAGCGCTGGGCAATCAATCGGAATTTGACGTCGGCCAATTGTATGTTAGCGTAAAACTGAAATTATGAGTGCGAGAAAAGTTGGAAGTGTAGAACCCCTTGAACAGCCGGTCACCGTGGAGGCACGGCAAACGCGATTAACCCTTAACCCCGAAGCGGTGTCGCTCCACAAAGGCGGCATCGAATTTCGCAGCCAGACTGCGTTTGCCCCCTGGGTTGAGATGACTTTGACGCTGCAATCACCCGTGGACGGCACCCGCGTCAACTGCACCGGCGTGGTGGTGGATTGCCAGGGAAACAAACACGTTGGCTATCACGTTTCCATGGTGTTCACGAGCATGTCGAAACAGGCCGAGGCCCGCTTGAACACGCTGGTTCAGACCAGCGCGATTTAACTTTCAGCCTGCCCCCATCGCAATCGCCGGATCAGCTTGCTGATCCGGTTTTGCTTTGCGGACTAAAACCCTGGCCCAAGGTTTGGCTTTGCCCGCGCTCCCCGTCGTGCGCGTTCGT
>JADLHS010000702.1 GCA_020848635.1 Limisphaerales bacterium | reverse complement strand
GTACAGCTTCGCCGACAAGACCGTCCGTTGGACGTCCGACCCCGCGTCGAACGTTGCCTACCCGGTCGGCGAGGCCGCCTACGAGGCCATCGAATTGAGCCATGGCCTGCTTGCCGCAACGATCAACCACCCCGAAAGCAATTCTAACGACCTGGTGATTTTCGAGCTGGGCCGCCGGCGCGCGCTCATCGTGCACACCGTGATGCTCGGCGGCACGACCAGCGTGGCGGAGCGTAGCACCATTCTGGAGGCCGGCGTCGGCGGCGCCCTCGCCACCCCGTTCGAGCGCTCTACCGAGCTCGTCGGCAAGCGCATTCACTGGTCCTACGGCCCGACCCACTTCTTCGAGCACATCTATATCGAGCCCGAATTATATGTCTGGCACGGCATCACCGGCCCCGAGGCCGGCATGGGAGGCGTCGAGCCCACATCGGTCCGCAAGATTGCGGACAACCTCTACCTGTTCACCTGGTCGGATCGCGGCACCCCCTTCAATGGCGCCCTGGTGATCGATTTGACCGGCGCGCCTCGGTCGAACGGCCGGCTGGTGGGATGGGACCCTGAAAAGCGCCTCATCAGCCAAGTGATCGTCGGTGCCTCCGGCAAGCTGGTCAACATCACCTCCTACTGAACGGAAGCCGACGATGCCCGACGATGCCGCAAAGCGACTGCCGCGCAACCTGCTTTACATTGCCGGCGCGTGGCGGCCAGCATCGGATGGCGGCACAAGCCCCGTCGTCAATCCGGCGACCGAGGAGCACCTGGGCACACTCGCGGTCGCCACGCCTGCGGACGCTGTCGACGCAGTCGCGGCAGCACGCGCCCAGTTCGACTCCGGCCCCTGGTCGCGCCTGAGCGGGGCGGACCGTGGCCGGCTGCTGTGGCGGCTGGCCGATCTCATCGAGGCCAATCGCGAGAACCTCGCTTCTCTCGAGGCCATCGACATCGGCCGGCCCTACGCTGAACCCTACAATTTCGAAATCCCGCTCGCCGCCGACACCTTCCGGCACTTCGCCGGCTGGGCCGACAAGATCGGCGGCCAGACCTTCGATCTGCCCGATTTCGCCGGCCGGCCGCGCCACTCCTTCACGCTGCGCCAGCCGCTCGGCGTGGTATGCGCGATCACGCCCTGGAACGCCCCGACGATGATCGCCGCCTGGAAGCTGGCGACAGCGCTCGCGGCCGGCAACACGGTCGTCCTTAAGCCGGCCGAGTTGGCGTCGCTGAGCACCATCCGAATGGTCGAGTTGATCGAGGAGGCGGGCTTTCCCGGCGGGGTCGTCAACCTCGTCACCGGCAGCGGCGCGGTGGTCGGCGACGCGCTGGTCAGGCATCCGGGCATCGACAAGATATCCTTCACCGGCAGTCCGCAGGTGGGCAGCCATATCGCGTCCATCGCCGGCAAGGCGCTGAAGAAGGTCGCGCTGGAGTTGGGTGGCAAGTCGCCGCAGATCGTGCGCGCCGACGCCGATCTCGATGTGGTGGTTGGCGGCGCGCAGGCGTCGCTCTTCGCCAATCAGGGACAGACCTGTGCCTCGGGCAGCCGTCTCTTCATCCACGAATCGGTGGCCGACGAACTGACCGAACGCCTGGTGGCAGCGGCCAATTCCATCGTCGTGGGCGATCCGTTCGCACCCCAGACCCAGATGGGGTCGCTGATCAGCGCCGGCCCGCTCGAACGCGTGACCGACTATGTATCGAAGGGCTCGTCGGAGGGCGCTACCCTGCTCGCCGGCGGACACAGGCTCGACCGGCCCGGCTATTTCTTCGCACCCACTCTGTTCGGCG
>JADLHS010000630.1 GCA_020848635.1 Limisphaerales bacterium | reverse complement strand
CCTCCAAGGCGGTGTCGCTCGAAAAGGGACAAACCGCAGGCTTTGGATATGAAGTGCGTTATCTGAAGGAAGCGCCGAAACTAAAGAAGCAAACCCTGCCGCGATGACTCGGCAACTGAAACCATGAAAAACCTAAACCACCCAGGCCTCGGAAGCCTCAGCAGCGCTGGGATCGCGCATTGTGACCGGCAATCAACCGGCGCGTGGAAGAGCACGCGCGAGCGTCTTGGAGTGCGCCAGCCCTCTGGCGCTGTGCCATTCGAAAACGGCACCGGCCTGACACCGTCCAAAACATTGCGGTTACTGTGCTTTGCGATGATTGCCGCAGCGCTCCTGCCTCAGCTTGCCGCCGCGGGCCCGGAGGCGCGGTTGAACAAGCAGCGAATGCTCATGGTGAACGGGCAACCGCGGCTCATGCTCGGCCTCTATGAAAACCCGAAGGACGATGCGGTGCTCCACGAGGCCGTCGCGGCGGGTTTCAACCTGATTCAAAGCCCGCCCGACACGGCGGCGTTGGATCGCCTGCAGCGCGCCGGCGCCAAGGCGTGGGTCAACCTGGGCGGCGCACTGGACCTCAGCTCTGACACGGCAAGCCGGAAGCAGCAACTTACCGACACTGTGCAGCGGGTGGAAAATCACCCCGCGTTGCTTGTTTGGGAAGGGCCGGATGAAATCCTTTGGAACAATTGGTGGGGGACCATGGAACAGATTCGTCCGGAGATTGAGAAAATGCGGACGACGGCCCAAGGCAAGACCGAACTGGAAACGTTGAGCCGCCGCGCTCGCGACCGGTTTGAACGTGGCCTTTACACGGAGTTTGAAAAGGCCCGCGCCGAGTTCTGGCTCAAAGCAGGTCAACCTTCGCCGAATCCGAGCGTTCGCATTGACGATGCTGCATTGCGAGTCCGCAAGAGCGGCGAAGGCATCACCGCCGGGATTCAAACCGTGCGCGCGTTGGACTCCCGCCATGTCATCTGGCTGAACCATGCGCCCCGCAATTCGCTCGACGACCTGCGGCTCTACAATCGCGTCGCGGACATGGTGGGTTGCGACATTTATCCGGCCCCGGCCAATCTCACCGTCGGTCACAGTGATCTGCTGGACATGAGCCTGACCTCGGTGGGTGCTTATACCCGGCGGATGCAGCAGGCCGCACCGGGCAAAGCCTGCGCCATGGTGCTGCAAGGGTTCGGCTGGCGCGACTTGCAGAAAGCCGCCAAAGAAACTGACGCCGCGGTGGGCATCGGTCGGCGACCCACATGGGCCGAATCACGCTTTATGGCCTACGACGCCATCATCCACGGAGCGAATGCGATTCTCTACTGGGGCACGGCGTACATGAAACCCATGGAAGATGACGGCTCGGCGGTGACCGGTCGGCCCCGGCTCTGGCGGGATCTGCTGCGGGTCGCGCGCGAACTTCGAGCCCTGGAGCCGGCGCTGGTTGCCCCGCCGCTGAAGGCACCCAAGGTTAGCCAGGCAGAAACCTACGGTTCGATTGACGGCAAGGGAATCCTCTGCTCCTTGCGCAAGGTGGATGATGACATCGTTTTGCTGGTGGTGAACGAAACCGCCGATGGACTCGGTTTCACGCTCGAAGGGCTGCCCGCCAAACTCAATGGCCGGACCCTCTACCGGCTTTACTCTACCGAGGAACATCAAGTGGCTGACCGCCGGCTGGCGGACGGCATCAAGCCGAGAGAAGTTCACGTGTATACGACCTCACGACGCTTCGAGGACCCGCTGGCACGCAACTGATATCACCAGCACCTCGAGTGAAGACTGTGTTTATGCCCCGAATCCAACTCACCTCCCCCGGAGAGAATTCCGCCGATCGTTGTGCCTGGCTTGCACCCTTAAACCGTAGCGTCTAGGCCTCCCGGCCTGACGGAAAGGGCGCGCTTCCAGCCGCCCGGAAGTAACGTTCCGAGTACTGGCCGACGCGCGAAAATTCCAACAGCCTTGACAGTGCTGGGGCCTCGCCGCCGGGCTGGAAGCCAAAGATCTACGATCGGCACGGATGCCTGGCCGCTATGGGAGGTTCGGGGGGAATCTTCGTCCGACCTGGGTGGGTTCGGACGTTTGGAATGGCACTACCCGGCCGGGGAAGAACGCCGAAGACGCAAGGTCGAGCCATCGGGTAGCGATTAGTTTCCAATCGTCACCAAACCGCCCGATCATTTGTCCGCTGGTTTGATATGAGTGACCTTCACTTCTGAAACGGCATGATCGGCCCAGAAGGTGATGGCAAAGCGGCCCACCACTTTGACTTGAATGGTTCTGCCCGCGTCGTCCGGCTCCGAGAAATCCCCGGTGGCGAATGGATTCTTCCCCAGCGAAGTCACGAATCGCATCACCATCTGATGCTGGGCGCCGGAACGGGGAGCGGAAGCCAACGCCGCCTCGTTGATGTAAACGGCGTAGGGTCGCCTGCGGACTCAGTTTTCGCCCAACCGCCGCTCAAACTCCGCCGGCGTCAACCAGTGGGATTTGTCGGCGTCGTTCAGCCGATCGGTGACTTCGCGGCGATAGTCCGGGTCGTGGGCGTGGCGCAGTTGCAACGTGTACGAAATGAGTTCAGCCTGTTCGCGGTCACCCAGCGAAGCCACTTCAAGCTTTAGCTGCTCAATGCTCATGGCCGTATTGTAACCCCCGGGTAACATTGTGCAAGTGCGCCGGCGGCTCGCAGCATAGGGTTGACTGGGTGAACTGCTCAACCCTCCTCCGCCCTCCGCCTCCCAGTTTGCATTCTGCATTTTGATTTTTTCATTCCCCCCCGAAACGCCAGTTGACGCCCTCCGGGTCGCGGCCTAGAGTCGGCTCATGGATCAGCCGCCCATGACCCCCATCCGCCAAAAGCTGTTCGTTCCATTTGCATATCATCCCAAACGGCAGGATATGCAGACCGGTATAATTCCTTGTTGACCTCATTGTGCGTGCGAAGCATTCCATATCGAATAGACAGCCAAAGCCACAGCCAGTGATGGGCGGCGGTCCCCCGAAACCACCCAAGCCGACTGCGCGAGGTTTTGAAGATGAGCCATCTGATGACGAGATAGCACAGCAGGTAATTCAAGTATTTTCCAAAAAGATGGCCGATCCGAATACAAGTGCTGTTGACCGGAGTAGATGCAAGCGAGTGATCGACAAACTGGCTGAGGATATCAGAAAGCGAGGCGGGAGCCATGAGGTCTAATCGGGTAGGCGGGAGGATTGGCCTCCCGGCCCCCACACCACCTGACATGCGGGTCCGCGTCCGGCGGTTCCTGGCAGTCCCGAAGGATGTAGCAGCACTCGCGCCTCTGCCCTGCTGACGCGGAACCCCGGCTCGGCCGTTCGGCTTCATCGCCAGTCTCCGTCCAGCAACGGGTCGTGCTGTCTGCCAAGTTCAGCCCTTCCCGAGTTGTGAGACCTTCCGGGGTGTGCCCCGGCTCGTGACTCTCGGTACTAT
>JADLHS010000629.1 GCA_020848635.1 Limisphaerales bacterium | reverse complement strand
TTGCCAGCTTTGCGACGAGTCCTGCTGGTGTTCATCAATGTTGATCCCGGATACGATCAAAGTATCGTCGCGCCCCAACCTTGATCAATTCAACGGCATCTGAAAACGAAATGCGATCCGTGTTGAGGACGAGATCATAAGCCAGAGCTTCGTCAACAGACTTGTGGAAATGCTCCTTCGAGTAGCGATTTCGACTACGGTCTTCGTCCCTGATGAATTTGGTGGCTTCCTCTGATGTCAGGCTGTTTAGTTTCTGCACCCGCTCGATCCGCTTCGGCAAGGGGGCAGTCAGCCGGATGTGAAAAACATTGGGCAGGTGCGCCGTGATGAAGTTTGCGCCCCTTCCCACCAAGATGACGTATCCCGCGTCCGCCAGATGTAAAACCGTTTCCGCTATTTTCGGCACCATGACCCATGATGGCGGACGCAGCCCCACCAATTCTTCCATGGCATCTTGAATGAAAGAGCGGCGATCCTCTGGCATGAATTTCGCCAATGCTCTTGGCAGCTCGTGTTCCTCCAGCACCTTCTCCACCAGATGACGGTCAAAGACCGTCCACGGAACCGGCGCTTTAGGTTCCGCTGCTTGCAGAGCCTCGGCCAGCCGTTGAGCTATTTCGTGAGCGCCGGAACCACTTTGGTAAGAGATCGTGACGGCCGGCCCGGGTTGCCGCGCTCGGATCGAGGCAGATTTCCGGTCGGCCTCCAGATAACTGAGCACGTAGGAGCGGCAGGCATCCAACTCAGCTTGCCTTAACGGCGCGTCGTTCAGGATCGAAGTTTTCATATTCGTTTGTTCATTGTTGTGTGAGAAATGCCATGGCAGTCCGGCGACAACTTATGAACTGCACGGAGGTTAAGCCATCGATTCCGTTGCCACCATAGACCGGCCACTGCGGCACCTGTGGCGTAGGCAATCACATCCAGTGGATCGCCAATCGTGTGTGGCACGAACTTCGGACCAATCCATTCAAACAGAACTGACCAAAAAACCAGGTGTGTCATTATTTCGGAGATTTGTGGCACGTTGTCGTGCGGGCGCAGGCCGAGGCGCTGGTGCAGCCAAAGAATCGGCGGCAGCGCGCAGGGGATAAGCCAGAGGTCGTTAAATTGGGAATGGAAAAAGCCTGAGTCCAAATGTGGTTTGACCATCCAGCGGTTGATGGCATACGCGGCGCAGCCCACGAGGAAAAGCGGGTCGCGCAGATAGCGGAAGCGATGCATGTCAAAGCAAGTTGAGAATCACCCAGCCGGAAAGCGCGGCGATCAGAAACTTTAACAGAATGATTTTGATCATAAATGTTTGGGTTGCTTGTTGGATTTGCCGGTCAGAAAACTAACCTCGCTGGAGAATATTTTCCTCCTCGTGCAGTTTCATCCTTGCGGAAAGAATGGCCGCGCGCCCCAGATAGCCGACCACCCGCGAATGATTGTCGCGTTCGACGACGGGAAGTCGGCCCACATCGCGGCTCAACATTTTTGTGAGCGCCGCGTGCAGAGGTTCGTCAGGATAGGCGACCGTGAGATTGGCGCTTCCCGCTTCGGCCAGGGTCATGTCTGCTGTGTGGGCTTGCCGTAGCGCGCGAACAATGTCACCCCGGGTGATGATTCCAACGAGCCGGTTTTGATCGTCCACAATCAAAGTCCCCTGTCGCCGGTTCAGTTCGGAATCGCCCTGGGCAATTCGATCAGAAAGCTCCGTAAGTTTCATGTTCGCCGCGACGGTTTGAACGTCCGTGTCCATCACATCCCGAACTCGCGCGAGCTCGAATGGATCAATGCTGTATTCACGCGTAATATGATGACCCCGACGGGCAAGCTTTTCGGTGAGAATGGAGCGGCGCATGAGCAACACGGTCACCGCAAGCGCGGCGACCGAGCCAATGAGCAAGGCTGGAAACAGATTGAAGTCGCGAGTCAATTCGACGGCAAAAACCATTGCCGTAAGCGGCGACCGCATCGTGCCGCCCATCATCGCAGCCATGCCAATCAAGGCCCACAGCCCCACGTCGCCAACCGGGAGCCACACCCCGACGCTGGCGCCGAGAGCGCCGCCCATGATGAGCAACGGCGCCAGCACACCTCCGGAAGTTCCGGAGCCCAAAGCGATGGACCAGACCAACGCCTTGGCCACGAGCAAACCAATGACAACCGCACCCACCAGTTCGCCGCGCAGCAAACTGTGGATTGTATTGTAACCGACGCCGAGCACACGCGGTTCGATGACACCTCCCACGCCCACAAAGACCGCGCCAATGGCCGGCCACCACATCCAGTGCAGCGGCAATTTTTGAAAAATATCTTCGCAAGCGTAAACCAGCATCGTCAACAATCCGGAGCCAAAGCCAGCCAGAATGCCGAGGCCGGCCGCAATCACCAGTTCAGTAGCGGACAAAGGCGCATGTGCCACTATGGGAAAGATGGGCCCGGCACCGAGCAACGGGACCCGCAACACGGAGGCGACAATTGCAGCCACAGTTACGGGAATGAAGCTGCGCGGTTTCCATTCGAACAACAAGAGTTCGACGGCCAACAGAACCGCCGCGACCGGCGTGGCAAAAACGGCGGACATTCCCGCCGCGGCCCCCGCCACCAGCAACGTTTTACGTTCGGCCGCGCTCAGATGAAATTGCTGTGCGAAGATCGAGCCGAACGCGCCCCCGGTCATGATGATGGGACCTTCCGCACCGAAAGGTCCGCCCGTGCCGATCGAGATGGCCGAGGAAAGTGGTTTGAGAATGGCAACTTTGAGGTCAATCCGGCTGCGCCCAAGCAGGATGGCCTCCAACGCTTCGGGAATGCCGTGCCCGCGAATCTTTTCCGAGCCGAAGCGCGCCATCAGTCCAATCACCAGCGCTCCCACCACGGGCACCAACACCACCCAAAATCCCAAATGATGCCCTTGCGGAATTGCGGCTGCGGCGGAAAAGCGGTGATAGAAGGCAAGATTGGTAATCGCGGCGATCAACCAGATCAGCGCGTAGGCGACCAGCGCGCTGAGCGCGCCAATCGCGAGGGCCATGGCCGAAAGTAACAGCACGCGCCGGTTGGTGCTGAAATCCGCCAATTCATCCTCATTGACGGCCGCGGACACAACAACTTCGCGATTCCGAGTTGATGGAATTACTGATTCAGCTTGCGTTGACACGGGACGGAGAGTATATCGCAACAC
Source organism: Limisphaerales bacterium (assembly GCA_020848635.1). GTDB lineage: Bacteria > Verrucomicrobiota > Verrucomicrobiia > Limisphaerales > JADLHS01 > JADLHS01. Next base: position 3,426 of record JADLHS010000629.1, on the reverse strand, counting down.
GATACATGTCAAACACACGATGGCATTGTGCATCCGCCCCATGTTAAACTGACACGCTATGGCAAGACCTGGACAACTCGTTAAGGCGCAGTATGAGATGCTCGCGGAGTTTCGCTACGCGCTGCGACAATTCATCCATTTCAGCGAAGCGGCCGCTCAAGCCGCTGGCATAACCGCACAGCAACATCAAGCCTTGCTGGCCATCAAGGGCTTTCCGGGGCGGGATAGCGTCACCGTGGGTGAATTGGCGGAGCGATTACAACTTCGCCACCACAGCGCCGTCGGTTTGGTTGATCGTTTGGTGGCGGAGAAGTTGGTGGCCCGCGCGCCCTCCACTGAGGATCGCCGGCGGGTTTTTATCCAACTCACCAGTCGGGGTGAAAGTGTGTTGGCCAAGCTTTCCTCGGTACACCGGCAGCAACTGCGCCGAATGGGGCCAGACCTCGGCCGGCTACTGAAACAGCTTGTTCGTGTTGATGGATAGACGGGCAGATTTTGTTTCGTGGCGAATCTGACAGTAGCTTCAGGAGAGTCTTGATCCGGATCAATTTCGAGCGGCTGCGATGCAGTAATGTTTGGCCGCTAATAAACCATCGCCTGTTTGACATGTATCGCAGTGCGATATACGATGGATGCCGGTGTCGATGCAAACCGACTTTGCAGTCCCGTTCGTGGCCGATGGCAAAACCGGCGCGCCGGTCTGGGTTGAACGGGCCGATTTCACCACCAACTGATCCTTATGGCACACATCTATAACAATATCGTGGAAACCGTGGGTCATACCCCGCTCGTTCGATTGAACAAGGTCACCGCAGGCGTCGAAGCGACGGTGCTTTTGAAGTGCGAGTTTTTCAATCCCCTTGGCAGCGTCAAGGACCGCATCGGCATGGCTATGATCCAGGATGCCGAGCAGCGCGGCGTCCTCAAGCACGATTCGGTGATCATTGAGGCCACGAGCGGCAACACGGGAATTGCCCTGGCTTTTGTGGCCGCCGCCAAAGGCTACAAGCTTATTCTGACCATGCCCGATACCATGTCGGTGGAACGGCGCACACTTTTGGCGATGCTGGGAGCCAAACTCGTTCTCACTCCGGGAGCCGAAGGCATGAAGGGTGCCATAGCCAAAGCTGAACAACTGGCCAAGGCAACGCCCAACTCCTGGATACCGCAGCAGTTCGATAATCCCGCCAATCCTCAGATTCACCAGCTCACCACCGCTGAAGAAATCTGGGCCGATACCGATGGCAAGGTTGACATTCTGGTTTCAGGGGTCGGGACCGGTGGCACGATTACGGGTTGTGTGGAAGCCATCAAGCAGCGGAAACCGTCGTTCGCGGCCATCGCCGTCGAACCGATAGATTCACCAGTTATTTCACAAACACTCGCTGGACAACCCCTCAAGCCCGGCCCGCACAAAATCCAAGGACTGGGGGGTGGATTTGTTCCAAAGAATCTGCATCTCAAGGACTCCAATGGCCGCTCGCAAATTGTCGAATGCATTAAAGTGACGAACGACGATGCTTTTGCGATGACACGCCGTCTGGCCAAAGAAGAGGGAATTCTCGCAGGTATTTCCTCGGGCGCAAACGTTTGGGCGGCTGTCCAGGTGGCCAAACGCCCGGAGAATGAGGGCAAGATGATCGTCACGGTTGCTTGCTCGACTGGGGAACGTTATTTGAGCACTCCATTGGCCGCTGAAGCGCGAGCGGAAGTCGGCGGATGACTGGCAATTCAATTGCACCGAAAGGCAATTTTGGCGTGGTCGCGAAGTCCATGGTGGCTCTGGGACTGGTCTAAACTCGAGTTCCGCTCGAATCGAGCGGTGCTTGGCCCTTGGCTTCCTCCACTCGCCCCTCCTGATTTGCGCGATTGGAAGTGGCTTGATAAACTTTCTGCCTACCACCACTTTTTAATCGTGAAATACTTTTTGCTGTCAGTATTTGGCTTTGTCGCAGTAGTCGGCAATGGGGCCACGTTGAGTGAAACGCCCTTGGTTTTTGCCGGGATGTGTGATGCTTCCGCAGCAGTTGCGCTGTCAGAGGATCTTTTTGTCGTGGCAAATGATGAAGACAATTTATTGCGATTCTACCGGCTTAATCAACCCGGTAAACCGATTCAAGTTTACGACCTGAACCCGATCCTATCGACCAAGCGTAAAACTCCGGAGGCAGATTTCGAAGGAGCAGCTCGTCTGAAAAATCGGGTGTTTTGGATCACTTCTCACGGCCGCACCGCCAAAGGCAAGCCCGCCCCGCTTCGACATCGCCTCGTTGCCATGGAAATCACCGAGGACACCAACGGAATAACGATCAAACATATTGGAGCGCCCTACACCAAATTGGTTGCCGATCTCGGTCGTGATGCCAGATTCACAAAATACGGTTTTACCGAATCAGCCCGGCACGCACCAAAGACGGCAGGCGCGCTCAATATTGAGGCGCTCACGGATACGCCCAATGGCGCATTGTTGATCGGATTTCGAAATCCCCTGTTCCAGGGTCGAGCTATAGTCGTGCCGCTGCTGAATCCAAACGAAGTTGTCAATGGATTCGATCCACAATTCGGTAACGCCTTGGAACTGGATTTGAACGGGCTGGGATTGAGGGGGATGGGATCCAGCGGACAAAAATACTACTTGTTGGCAGGACCAGTCGAGGGCGGGGCAGATTCTCAGTTGTTCATGTGGAAAGGCGGTGAATCCACTCCACAGCTTGTGAAGGAGATTCGGTTTGCAGGAATCAACCCTGAAGGACTCTGCTTCCACGACGTGCCAGGAAAAGAATTCTTCCTGGTGCTGAGTGACGATGGCACGCTGCCGATCGGTGGCAAGGACTGCAAGTTGCTTCCGGAATCCGACCGGCGATTCCGTGGTTTCCAGCTTTTCCCCTGACGATTACGCTCTCGGTTACTCCCTCGCTCCAGTTCCGCATAGACTATGCAGAGCATTCCAACCCGTGCAGAGCAATCTGTTGGCTCACCCAAATGAACTTCACAATCCAGTAATCAAGGCATCGTTACTCCAAATCAGCCGCCTCAATGGGAGTTGCAAGCACTTGATGAAGTTAGCGCAACTTGAGCGCGTTGTTTAACAATGCGTGGGCGAAGAGCGGCGGTGGTAGCACCAGAGGTTCACCGCCAGGCACAGCAACGCAAACAGCGCCATTCCGGTGTAAGCCCAGGCTGGACTGCCGAGATGATCCATCGTCAAACCCAACAGCAACGGTGGCGCAAATCCGCCCAGCGCCCCCAGGCAACTGACGATGCCGATGGCCGCGCCCGCTTCTTTGGGGAGCACGTGTGGAATGATTTTGAACACGCTGCCATTGCCCAGTCCGGACGCTGCGCAGATGATCAGGATGACGGTGAAGAATCCGGTGAACTGGTCCGGTTGCAGGAAACCCGAAAGACTGAAGCCGCCCAGGGCCA
>JADLHS010000628.1 GCA_020848635.1 Limisphaerales bacterium | reverse complement strand
CTGTCCCGCGCCTGTTTGATATCCTCGATCAGCCGCTCATGCTGGCGGACGAAGTAGCGCATCACGCCCGCCGCGAACGCGCCGCAGACCACCAACGACGCGATGAACAGCCAGCGGTCGCTCTGCGCCGCCGCCTGATTCGTCATTTGCACCAGTTCATTCATATTTGCCCGGGTGCCTTGCACTTATGGTTCCCTCGCCCGTTGCACCGGTTCGATCAGCAACCCGCGCATGGTGAACAACTCCATTTCATTCGTCGCCGCGATCCACGTCGGCTCGCCCATAAAACTCGTCCAGTCCACCTCGTTCGTGGTGTGCGCGATCACGGGCCGGAATCGGACGGGCGTGCGTCGTCAGCGATTGACTGCGGTCGGGACCAGGGCAAGACTCCACCCCGCTTGCGAGGCGGTTGGGTTGGGCTGCGGACCGGGTGGCGGCGCTTAGGTTGAATCGAAACGCGGCATGATGAGTCGGATTTCCCCATGAACGAAGTTTTACCCGTGCTCGATCTGCGTCCGGAGCGGAAACTGGTTGGCAGTGGACCGCCGCCGGGGCCGGGACCGGCGTTTACCCTGATTGAATTGCTGGTCGTGATCGCGATCATTGCCATTCTTGCCGCCATGTTGCTGCCCGCACTGGCTACCGCCAAACTCAAGGCCCATAACACCCGGTGTCTTTCCCAGCTTCGGCAATGCAGCGTGGCGATGAATCTCTACCTGTCCGACTTTGACGAGAAGTTCTTTTGGACCTCGACCAATGTTTCCCTGGCAGGCATGGAATGGTTTGTTTGGGCCGGCCGCACCAACAGCAATCTCGACCTTGGTCAGGGGGGGATTTTCAACCGGCTGGACCGGCCGCTCAACCATTATGGACTGAACACCGCCGTGGTCACCTGCCCGCAAGACCAGGGGCGGGCCGATACGCAGACGCACCCCCGGGCGGAGTGGGTGGGAAACTCCTACATGTTTAACGCCGTCGGCAATCCCGCCGGCCAGGGCGGATTGAACGGCGTAAAGTCCACGGCGGTCATGTCTGCCACCCGAACCGTCCTTTTTGCCGATAACGTGCTGGTGTTTCCCGACAATCCGAAGGGCTGGCACAAAGCAAAACCAGCCGGGTATGTGATGCTAGTGGACGGTCACACGGAATCCCAGTCGGCCCTGACCGTGACGAATTTGCTCTGGTGAACGGGCTCGCGGAGGCGCCCCCGCACCGGTCGGGGGGGCGAAAAGTTTATTGGCCGCACCGCAGGCAAGGCTTGAATGCCGCCGCAGAAGGTGGTTTTCTAACCGAGATCGGCCGGGATGCCGTTTCCGATGGCTTGACCGGGCGGTCGGCTTGCGGGCCGGGCAGCAAATCCGTCATGAACAATTTATGCAAACGCCAGCGAATCCAATTCAACCTACTGTTGCCATTAACCCCTCCCGGCCGGCCGCCAAACCCGGGTCGTCGGGCCGATGGCTGGGCAGCGTCATGGCTATGGCGCTAACCTTGGTTTCCGCCACCCGGGCCGATGAGCCGGCGGCCACCCGGCCGTTGCGCGATTTGAACAAAAGCTATTTTCCGTTTACCGCCGTCAGCAACCAGGCCGAATGGATAGTCCGACGCGCGGACATTCAGCGCCGGGTGCTGGTCGCGGCGGGGCTGTATCCGATGCCGGAGAAAACCCCGCTCCATCCGGTGATTCATGGCCGCATTGAAAAGGAGGATTACACCGTCGAGAAGGTGACGTTTGAATCGTTGCCGGGACATTTTGTCACGGGCAATCTCTACCTGCCGAAGCCCATCAAAGGCAGGATACCCGCGATCGTGGACCCGCACGGCCACTGGCCCAACGGCCGGTTCATCCATGCCGACGATGCCGAGGTGAAGAAACAAATCGCGACGGGCGCGGAAAAGTTCACGAACGCGGCCCACTCGCCGATGCAGGCGCGCTGCGTCCAACTCGCGCGCATGGGCTGCGCGGTGTTCCTGTACGACATGCTCGGTTACGCCGACAGCGTGCAGTTCGTGGAGCATCGCCACGGGCCCGCGGCGAAAGGGTTTGTCAGCCCGGCGGCGGAATTGAACCTGGTGAGCTATTTCGGCTTGCAGACCTGGAACAGCGAGCGCGTGGTGGATTTCCTGAGCAGCCTGCCCTTCGTGGACCCGGCGCGCATCGGTTGCACCGGCGAAAGCGGGGGCGGCACGCAAACGATGATGCTCGCCGGCATTGACGACCGGATCGTGGCGGCGTTCCCCTGCGTGATGGTCAGCACCGCGATGCAGGGCGGTTGCACCTGCGAGAACGCGCATTATCTGCGCATCAATCAAGGCAACATTGACCTCGCGGCGCTCACGGCCCCGCGGCCGCTGGGCATGACAGCCGCCGACGATTGGACAAAGCAGCTCGAAACCAAGGGTTTTCCCGACCTGAAAAATCTTTATACCCTGCTCGGGGTGCCGGAGCGCGTGGAGGCGCATTTCAATCTCCAGTTTCCGCACAACTACAATGCCGTTTCCCGCGCGCAAATGTATGCCTTTTTCAACCGGTATCTGCAGCTCGGCCTGACCAACACCGACGAGCGTGACTTCGAGCTGCTCACCACGCCCGAGTTGAGCGTCTGGAATGATCAACATCCGAAACCGACCGGCGACCAGGTGGGCGAGCCGCACGAGATCGCGATCCTCAATTGGTTCCAGGCGCAGACCGCCAGCCAACTCCAGCCGCTCCTGAACCCGACCTCGAAAGCGGATCTCCGCCGCGCGCGCGAAGTGCTGGGCGGGGCGCTGGGAGTGATGATTGGCCGCCCGCTGCCGAAGCCGGGCGCGGCGGTGTTCAACCCGCGCAGCCAGGAAGAAAAAGCCGATTATCGGCTCCAGCGCGGCACCGTCGCGTGTGGCGGGGATACCATTGAAACCACGTTCCTTTATCCGAAGAAATGGAACCACGACGTGATCCTGTGGCTGACGCTCAAAGGCGAGGCATCCATTATTTCGGCGGATGGCAAACTCAGCGCCGGGGCCGCTCAAATGCTGAAGCGAGGCTATGCGCTCGCGTGCCCGCAGCTTTACCGGTTGGGGGCGACGCGCAATCCAAACGTGTATGCGGCCGATAAACGCAAGTCGGGTGGCGAGTACGAGGGCTTTGCCGGTTACCACTACGGCTACAATCCCAGCCTGTTCGCGGAGCGCGTGCGGGATGCCCTGGCCCTGATCGGCGCGATCCGGGACAACCCGGAGCCCCGGGCTCATCAAATTCTTGTGGCCGGCGTCGAAGGAGCCGGGGTCATTGCCGCCACGGCCACCGCCTTGGCGCCCACGGCCGTGCATCAACTGGCCTGCGACACCGGCGGGTTTCGTTTTGCCCAGCTCGATAATGTCTGGGATGTGAACTTCCTGCCCGGGGCGGCAAAGTATGGGGACGTGCCGGCGCTGCTGGCATTGTGCGCGCCGATTAGGACGACGGTTGTCGGCGAGACCCAGGGCTCGGCGACGGGCGTGGCGTCAGCGTTTGCCACGGCGAAGGGCAGGGTGGATTTTGTCGGCGTTACGCCTTCGCCCGCCGTGGACGCCGTCGTCAACGCGTTGACCGGGCGGAAATGATACCCCTTTTTTCGGGGCTGGGCCGCGGGTGCCGCGGTCGGCGTCCCGGAATTTGAACCCGTCCGGTGGCTTTACACTGCCGGCTCCTCGATTTGGAAATTATGGCGAATGATCTGCCCCCGCGCCCCGTTCGCGTTTGGCTGCGCCGATGCGTCTGGTTGACGGGCGGGGCGCTCCTATTGCTGGGGTTGGTTGTGCTGTTCTGGCTGCGGGGCGCCCTCTACCACCGGTTCGTGACCTTCCCACGCGAAGTGGCCGCCTGGCAGGAGCTCCGCGCGCAACGTCAACCGGTGGCGTACACGGCCGGCTGGAACGAGTATCGCGGCATCCTGCACAGTCACTCCCACTTTTCGCACGACAGTGAAGTTCCGTTCGAGGAGATTCTCCGGGTCCTCCAGGTGGCCAAGCTGGACTTCATTTGCCTGAGCGATCACCCCGTGGACGGACGCGCGGATTTCGCCATCCAGTGGCGCGGGATTCACAGTGGCAAACTCTTCATCCCCGGCTTCGAGATGAAGGACGGCCTCATGCCCTTCGGCGTGGCGTCCGGCGTGGTGTTGAGCAACCGAACCGACGCCGCGGTCCTGGCGCAACAGATTGTCACGAATGGCGGCGTGCTCTTCTTTGCGCATCCGGAAGAACCCCGCGCGTGGGACCGGCCCGAACTCACGGGGATGGAAATCTACAACCTCCACACGGATTTCAAACGCCCGCAGGGCGGGCTGAGCGGCATGTTAAGCGCGCAACTCCCCGACCTGCTCCTCAACTTGCGGCTTTATCCGGACCAGGTTTACCGCCTGGCCTTTCGCCGGCCCACGGAATTTCTCGAACACTGGGATGCGTTGAACCGCACGCGCCACCTCACCGGCATTGCCGCCAACGACTGCCATCAGAATGTCGGGGTGCGCGGATTTTACACGGCGGCGGATACCATTCGCATCGAGGACACGAGCCCCAGGACGTTGAAGGAATTGAAGCTGAACTGGTTTACCCGCCCGATCGCGCGGGGGTGGTTCGGTCCGCTCGAGCCGGACCGGAAACTGTTCCATCTCCAGCTCGATCCCTACGAGCGCTCGGCGCGATTTGTGAACACCCACATCCTGGCCCGCGGGTTGGAAGAGCCGGCCATGCTCGATTCCTTGCGCGCCGGTCGGGTGTTCATTGGCTTCGATATGATTGCGGACAGCTCCAGCTTTCGGTGGTACGCGAGCGACCCGGCGGCCACCGCAGTGATGGGCGAAACCCTGGCGCTCTCCGACCAGACCCGCCTGCATGCCCGGTCGCCACTGCCGGGTCGGTTTACGATCCTCAAGGACGGGAGCGTCGTTCATCAAGCGGAAGGCCGCGAGTTGGACTGGGCGCCCGCGGGGCCGGGCAAATACCGGGTGGAAGCCGAGCTGAGAGTGCGTGATGAATGGGTGCCCTGGGTTTACGCCAACCCGATCCAACTGCAATAGCAAGCGCGGCGGAGGCCGCCCGGTTTCACTTCAGCCGGACCAGCACGCGCAGCCGCTTTGCCGGCCACTTGCCGGCGTTCCCGGCAAACGTCCAGTCCGGATTGGCCGTCGCCTGGTTGCCGATCCCGAGGTCCGCGCCCGGACCCGCGCTCCAGTGGTTCACCGCGAACAACGTTTGTTTGGCGTCGTGGTTGTGAATCTGCATGGAACCATAACCGTCCGGGGGTTCGGCGGTTTCGTCGCCAAAGTCATACACCTGGCCGGAGGCGTTGGGCACGTTCGCGCCGTTCGGCATCCCGTAGTTGTTGGGCCAGAACTCGATGTTCCCGCCCGTCAGCTTCATGCCGGTGACGATGCCCTTGACGTTGGAATAGACATTGAGATTGGCCACGTTCTGCTGGAAACGAGCGCCGGACGACACCGTCGGCACGCCGATCTTGGCTAGGGAATCCGTGAAGGCATCCATCGAAACATAGAGATACTGGGTGTCCCCATCCGCGGCCTGCAATTCGAGGAAATAGGCGACGCGATCAAAGGCCGGCCGGAGCTTCGCCCGGTTGTCCGTATCGTAGCTGATGGTCGGCCCCAGTTTGGCCAGATCGAGATCATACACCAACTGGTATTGGCCGGCCTCGGGGACCTTCAACGCGAGCCAGTCGCGCTTCGGAACGGTGCCGGCCCGGAAGGCGCCGGCGGGCAGGCCGGCGGTGTTCATCAGGTTCGGCTCGGCCAGCATGTTCCAGGCAAAGCGCATGGCGACCGGATGCTTGACCTCCGGCGCGGACAACACCACCGTTGCCCCCTCGATCCGGGCTTCGGCTTTCACGAAGCCGCCTTCGTCCGCGTCAATCACCTCGAACCAGGTCAACGGTTTCCCGTCGCGACTTGCCAGGCCGTCGGCGACGTGATCAAAGGTCACGCGCAGTTGGTTGCCTTCCAGGCTCAGGGCCTTGAACGTGGGCCCGCTATAAACCACCTCCGTTTGACCATAGGTTTTGGCGAGCGCCCAAGCCGCCAGCCGCCGGCCGACGTCCTGTTTGTTCGCCGGATGAATATCCTTGAGATTGCCGATGTCCGTGAGCACCGCCATGCCGGTGTTGGGAATGGCCTGGGCCTCGGCTTGCGCCTCCCAAAACTCGCCGATGCGTTCCCCGTTGCCGCCGTAATCGTAGGGCGCGATCTGCGCGTAGAAGAAAGCCAAATCCCCATCCGCCCAGACCTGCCGCCAGCCGGCGATCAGGGCTTTCATGCGTTCGGTGTATCGGCGGCCCTCACTCGAGTTGGACTCGCCCTGATACCAGATGGCGCCGCGCACCGGGAACGGCTGCAACGGGTGGATCATCCCGTTGTACAGGGCGGTGGCATTTTGCACGTCGTGCGGTGGCTGCAACTCCGCCGGGTAGGCCGGCATGGCGGGGACGAGCTGTTGTTTCACGAGCGCCTGCCGCGCGGCGGCCAGCCATTGTTCGGTGGCCTGAAGCGTTTGCTGGAGGCGCTGCTGATGCGCGGGCGTGCGGGGATCACCCAACTGCACCAGCTCGTATTCCGACTTCAGGGCCGGCACGGCGGCAAACCCCTCGGGCGGCGTCCACGATTCGATGCGCGTGCCGCCCCAGGTGGCGTCAATCAAGCCCACCGGGACGTGGCGTTTTTGATGCAACTCCCGGCCGAAATAATAGGCCGCCGCGGAAAACCCACCCCAGCCGCCTTCGGCGACGGTTTCCGGCGTGCAGACTTTCCAATGGTTATCCGGCTGGGCCTCGCCGGGTTTCCATGCCGCGACATCCGCCTGCGGTTCGGGACTCCAACGGTTCGCCACGAGAAAGAGCCGCAAGCCGGGATAATTGGCCGCCGCAATCTCCTCCTTGCCATCGCGACTGGCGCCAATGCCCATCTCCATGTTCGATTGCCCCGAAGCCAGCCACACCTCGCCAACCAGCACATCCTCGAACACCACCGAGCTCGATCCGCTGACCTTGAGCGTAAACGGTCCGCCGGCTTTCCGGGTGGGCAGGGTGACTTTCCATTCGCCGCGGTCGTTGGCGGTGGCCGCTTGCGTGTCCGCACCGAGTGTCACCGTGACGGTTTCGTTGGCCGCGCTCCAACCCCAAACCTGGACCGGTTTTTCCTGTTGCAGCACCATGTGGCTGCCGAACACCCGGGGCAACCGCACCTCCGCCGGCACGGTCTGCTCCCACGCTGGGCCCACTGCCGCCAACAAGATCAACCAGCCCAGTCCCCGCGCCCAATTGGTTTTTCGCATATGTGATTCCTTCCGCCGCCAGTATTCGGCTGCGGCCCGCGCACCGTCAAGATGGATTAGCCGCCCGTCCGGCCAGCGCGGCGCCGCCACCGAAGGGTTCGTCCGTGGCAGAATCGGAACGCCGCGTTCACGCGGCTGCCGCCGGTGCGCCACATGGCTGCCGCCTGAAGGCAGCGTTCCGGGGGCGATGGCCCGATGTGTTTTCCGCGCCCGAACTAAAATCTCTTGGCTCGACTTACCCTGCCTGCCCGCGAAACCATCGCCCGGGCCGGCGACGGGCCGGGCGCAGTCGCAGTGACCCGGCCCAAACTGCTTTTGAATTATGGAACTTGATCTGGAAGGCCAACACGCGGACCGCGCTTATGCGCTGCTCGCTGCCCTCGTCACGCCGCGGCCGATTGCGTGGGTGACGACTTTGGGGCCGGATGGGGTGGTTAACGCCGCGCCCTTCAGTTTTTTTAACGTGCTCGGTGCGAACCCACCCATCCTCGGCTTTTGTCCGGGGGATCGCGACGATGGCACCCCCAAAGACACCGCGCGCAACCTCCGGCTGAACCACGAGTTTGTCGTCAATCTCGTGGATGAACAAGTGGCCGCGGCCATGAATGCCACCGCGGCGGCCCTGCCGTACGGGGTGAGCGAACTGGCCGCCGCCGGCCTGACCACCGTGCCGAGTTCCACGGTGAAACCGCCGCGCATCGCCGAAGCGCCGGCAAGTTTGGAATGTACGGAATGGGGCACGCTCCTCATTGGCGGGAACCGGCTCGTTATCGGCCTGGTGAAACGAATCCAGGTGCGGGATGAATTGTTCGATTCGCAAACCCAGCGGATTCGGAGCGAGCGACTGCAGTTGATCGGGCGCATGGCCAGCCCGCACTGGTATTGCCGCACGACGAATCGCTTCGAGCTGATTCGTCCCGCGTGAGCGGCGGATGATTTGCGCCGGGCGCCGCGCCCCGGACCTCAATCCACCCGGGCGATCACAAACCCGTCGTAGCCTTTGCTGCCCACGGTCTGTATGGCGGTGGCCGTCACCTTGGTTTCCTTCGCCAGCAGCTCCGTGAACCGCCGCATGCCCAGCGCCTCCGGATCCGTGGTCGCCGCGTTGGCCACCTCCCCCTTGCGCACCACATTGTCCACGATGATCACCGTGCCCGGCCGTGCCAGGGCCAGGGCCCATTTGAAATACTCCGGCGTATTCGCCTTGTCCGCGTCAATGAAGATCAGGTCGAACGGCTCCGGGTAATCCGCCTTCACCCGCACCAGCGCCGGCAATGCCTCCCCGATCCGGACATCCACCAGCGGCCCGAGCCCCGCCCGGGCGATGTTTTCCCGGGCCACCGCCGCGTGCCTGGGGTCCGCTTCCAACGTCACCAGCCGCCCATCCCGCGGCAGCGCTTTCGCCAGCCAAATCGTGCTGTACCCGCCCAAGGTGCCGATCTCCAGAATCCTTCGCGCCCCCTGGATTCGGGCGATCAGGTGCAGCAGCCGGCCCTGGTTCGGCGAGACGTCAATGGCCGGCAGCCCGGCCTCCCGGTTGGCGTGGCGCGTTGCCTCCAGCCCGGAATCCGGCGGGATTAACGCCTGATTAAAATACCCATCCACTGCGGTCCATTGTTCCTGATTCATAAATTGGTGGTCGCCCGTTCGGGCCGCGGTGCAGTTCGGGAACGGCCCCGCGCCAATGTCCCAAATCCCCGTCACGGGCAGCTTAACCCTGATCCAGCGGACTCCGCACCCCCAGCCCCGGCCGCTGCATGACGTGCGTGTAGATTTGCGTCGTTGTGACCTGCCGGTGACCCAGTAAATCCTGCACCGTCCGAATGTCCGTACCGCCCTCCAGTAAATGGGTCGCGAAGGAATGGCGCAACGTGTGGCAAGTCGCCCGCTTGGCAATCTTCGCCCGTCCCACCGCTGCTTTCATCCCGCGCTGCAAAGTATCTTCGTGCAAATGATGCCGCCGCCAGGCGACGCCAGCGTCCCCGCGGGCCGGGGCCAAACCTGCCGCCGGAAAAACATACTGCCACCCCCATTCCTTAGCCGCGCCCGGATACTTCTTGGCCACGCCCTCCGGCAAAGAACTCACCCCGCGTCCGGCCTCCAGTTCCCGTTGATGCGCCAACCGCCATTTTTCCACCTGCGCCCGCAACTCGGCCTTCAAGGTCTCCGGCAAGATGGTGACCCGGTCTTTTTGCCCCTTGCCGGACCGAACCATGATTTGATTCCGGTCAAAATCCACATCCTTGATGCGCAGCCGCAAGAGCTCCATTAAACGCATCCCCGTCCCATACAACAAACGCAAGGGCAGTTGATATTCCGGGGCGGCTGCGCCCAGTACCAATTTGACTTCCGCCCGGGACAAGACCTCGGGTAACCGCGCTGGCCGCCGCACCCGTTCAAACTCGCCAATCTCTGCTACCAGCACATGCAAGACCTCTCGGTAGAGGAAAACCAGGGCGTTCAATGCCTGCGCCTGGGTGGCGGCGGCCACCCCTTGCCGGTTCGCCAGGTCCGACAAAAACGCCGCGACTTCCGCTGCGCCCAGGTCCTTCGGATGCCGCCATCCACCACTCTCACCTTGGGGGCGCGGGCCGAGGAGAGGGCGAGCGTTACCACGATTGCTTCCCCGATGAAACTTCAGAAACCGCACCACCCACTGCCAGTACGAGTCCTCCGTCCGCTGGCTGAAGTATTTGAAGCGGCACACCTCGTGAAACTGATCCCGGAGTCTGGCCTTGGGATTCGGGATCAGCGTGCCCAGCCGGCGTGCGGTTTTCCCCGGTTCAATATTCATGGAGGAAAATGCTATAAACCTTTGTTGACACGAAGGGAAGCCTGAACTACATCCCTTCTATGCCAGTCGTGATAGACCGCAACTTGCG
>JADLHS010000627.1 GCA_020848635.1 Limisphaerales bacterium | reverse complement strand
TGAATTCGCGTTGGATCTGGCGAGCAGTTACATGGTCGGGGATAAGATGATTGATCTCGAATGTGGCTGGAACGCCGGCGTGCGCGCCAGCTTGCTTGTTCGCACCGGCTACGGCCGGCAGGTGGAATGCACCGCCGCACCGCTGCTCGCCCGGGCCGTGGTCGTAGATGATTTGACGGCCGCCGCAAACTGGATTCTCGAACGATGAGTTGGCGGGTTGGGTGGGGCGCGTCCCGCCGCCGCTGCCGGCGCAGAGACTGAATTTTCCTGCGATTCGGATTGTTGCCATGTCGGCGAACGGGGTGCAGGCTACCCGCGGATGAGCAAACCACTTGATCCCCTGAGTTGGAGCAAAGCCATCCGGCTGACTCCATCGGTCGTGTGCATAACCGGCATGGTCGCGGTGGCGGCGGCTGTAATTTTCGGCAGCGCGGTGCGTGTTCGCGCGTTTGATTCGTCCACCCTCACGGAGGTTGGTCTGGGGCTGGGGGGCAATGCGTACTGGAGCCGTCCGGCTTTCGCCAACGCCTTGTGGAACGGCGAGGGCTGGCTGGAATACGCCGCCGGCCAGTGGGGCACGTCGTTGTTCCTCGCCGGCAATCCGCAATTCGACCCGAACGGGTTCCCCAAGTACCTCAACCCCGGCCTGAAACTCCGCGCGATGGTTTTCGCGCTCCACGCCAACCCGAGCCCGCGTCCTGCCACATGGCCCGACCGTTCGCTGCTGGCGCGTGGGAAAGTCATTATCACCTGGCAGGGCGACGCCGACATCCGCGCCAATGGCGGCACCTACCTGACCGGCGAATCGTTCGGCGCACAAACCGGCCGCCTCGTCAACGGCCGGCGCGTGTATCGGTTTAGCGGCGGAGGCCGGCTGGAATCGCTCACGGTCGAAGACATAAACCCCAACAGTCCAATCACCGATATCAAAGTCTGGCTGCCCAATCCGGCCGATCCCGACAATCAATCGCTCGAGAACCAACTTTTTCATCCCACATTCCTCGCCCGGCTCGGCGACGCGCCATGGGCGTTTCTGCGGTTCATGGATTGGAACGACAGCAACGCCAGCCCGCAACGCGATTGGGCGGATCGGCGTTTGCCGCAGCATGTGTTCCAGCAGGGCGTCTTGAATCGGCGCGCGCCGGCCCTGGGCTTCGGCGGCGATCGCGGCACCGGCGTCGCCTTTGAACACATGGTTGGGCTGGCCAACACCGCCGGCCGTGACATGTGGATCAACGTGCCGCACCTCGCGACGGATGATTTTATAACCCGGCTCGCGCAGCTCATCCGCTTCGGGAGCGATGGCGTGAATCCTTACTCCAACCCGGTGGCGAATCCGGTTTATCCGCCGCTGAACTCAAACCACCGGGTCTTCGTCGAGTACTCGAACGAGATCTGGTCGAACGGCGACAGTTTCTCCCAGGGCAACTGGGCGCAGGAGCAGGCCAATGTGCTCGGTCTCAGCAAGCCGCAGTTCAATGCCCGCCGCTTCTGCCAGGGTTGGCGCATTTTCCAAAGTGTGTTTGCCGGCGAATCCGCGCGCGTCGTCCGCGTCGCTGCGGTGTGGACCGGGCTGCAAACTTACACCGAACCGTTTCTGAACGAGATCGCCGCTTACGGCCCGACGCTCACACCGCCGCAGACCGCGGACGTCATCGCGCCGACCACCTATTTTGGCAACGGCGTTCAGGATTGGGCCTATGCGAAAGCGCAGCAACAAGCCGGCACGGCCGATCCGTGGTTTTTCACGACGAACACGTTTGTGGATGGCACCACCGTGAAGCCGGTTTCCCTCGCGGCCAACAATCCTTATTGGATGAGCCAGAACCTCACGCGCCATCTCGCCGAAACCTTCGTGGAATGGAAACGCCGGCAGCTCTCCGGCGCGACGCAGACCGGAGGCGGCCCGGATGCCACGGGCATCGGTGGTGGCTTCGATGGGTGGCTGCGGGCGGCCATCTCCAATGCGTTTGGGACGCTCAAACCGATTGTCTCCTACGAAGGCGGGCCGTCCATCTACAGCGATTATCTTGATTGGGGCGACGTTCGCGACGACGGCATTACCACGTTCATGGAATTGCTCAATCGCCAGCCGCAATTCGCCGACGTCTATCGCATCCATTTGAATCAAGCCAAGGCCAAGGGCCTGCGCACGCACGGCGCCTTTGTGGATGTCGGCGCATGGGGCAAGTACGGCCAATGGGGACACCTGGAATATGCTGACCAGAATCCGGACTCCGCCGTCAAGTGGCGTTTCATCCGCAACTGGCTGGCCGAAATCTCGGCGTTGCGGCAATTGGACGAACCGCTTGGTGCGCGACCGGACTTCGTCCCGCCCGCCAAATTGCCGACGGCCATCTACGGTCAGCCGTACACGCAGGACATTGCCGTCACGAATGGCAACGGTGCGCTCGCGCTGGAACTGATTGACCAAGTGCTCGTCACCGGCCTGGTCACGACCAACCTCGCCGGCAGTCCGCCGCGCTTGCGGATCAGCGGCACGCCCGCCGCCGCCGGTGAGAATTTGGTCTTCGCCCGCGTGAATGACGCCGACGGCGATCCGGCCTGGCGCACGTTCTATTTCAAAACCGTCGGCGGTCCGGGCACGATTCTGGAATGCAATTTTGAAGGGGCGAATCCCGCGCAGAATCTACCGTGGACGCCCCGCTACGTTCTGCAGAACGGGCGGACGTATTCGGGCTGGGCGCAAGGGGGCGGCCTTACGGTCGGGCTTGGCAATGATGCGTTGGTTTGGTCGCAATCCATGCCCGCAGACGAGGCGGGCGCCACGCTCGCGCTCGCGCTCAATAACAGCGCCTGGTGGCAATTCAGCCTCACGCCGGCATCGGGCCGGCCGCTCGATTTACGCAAAGCGGAGGTGCGCTTCACGATCCGCCGGATTGATTATCATTCCCCGCGCCAATATGCCGTTTTTACGAGCCTCGGCGGATTGACCAACGGCGCGCAGGTATTCGACACGGGCCACTTCACCGACGACACCGATCGCGAATTTGTTTTCACGCTGCCGAACACCGCCGCCTACTCGAACGTCACGAGCGCCGTGACTTTTCGCATGTGCGGTTACGCCGGCCAATACGCCGGACACCGGACCAGCCTGCGCGCCTTCAAGTTGAGCGCTGACCCGTCCCTGGTGCAGACGGCCTTCAATCTATGGAAGTTCGATCATGGCTTTCCGGCCACGGCGGCCGCGGATTCCGACTCGGACAACGACGGCATCCCATTGCTGCTGGAGTATGCGCTGAATTTTGACCCCACAACGGCGAGTACCACCGGCCTGCCTGCGGGTGCGATCAGCAATAATTCGCTCACGCTGACCTATACCAAAGTGAAGGCTGCCACCGACATCACCTACGCGGCAGAAGTTGCCGGCGCGGTTACCGGCCTGTGGACTTCATCGTTCTCCGCCGTGGACCAGTCCTGGCGGGTGACCGATCTCGGTGCCATCGAGGCCGTGACGGCTCGCGATAGAACCGCCGTGAGCAATGCCGCGAGTCGTTTCCTGCGGCTGAAGGTGAGCCAGCCGTGACTGATGAAATTTTCCAGCGCCTAGCCATCAGTGCGTCCTGATTCGCGTATCCCCTCCCGGCAGGCGTTCGTCTCCGTGCCGCCGGGCGCCGGGTTCAGACGGCGGTTGCGAGATTGCGCCGGCGTCCATTCGGTCTAAGCTCGGGCGCATGAAGAGAATTGCCCCGGGCCTGCTCGGTTTGTACCTCATCGGTTCCGCACTGGCGGCGGAGACCCAGACGCTCAAGCTTTGGGAGGGACCACCGCCCCTGGATCGGCCCGGCGACAAACCCGAAGCCTATCTCCCACTGGACGCGGGCATGGACCCGGACATCACGCGCTTGGGGAACGTCTCCGAACCGTCGTTGACGGTGTATCACCCGCCGGCGGGCACCCGTAACGGTGCCTGCGTGCTGATCTGTCCGGGGGGCGGTTACTCCATCCTGGCGATGAAACACGAGGGTACGCAGGTGGCGGAGTGGTTGAACTCGCTTGGC
Source organism: Limisphaerales bacterium (assembly GCA_020848635.1). GTDB lineage: Bacteria > Verrucomicrobiota > Verrucomicrobiia > Limisphaerales > JADLHS01 > JADLHS01. The sequence goes on along the minus strand of JADLHS010000627.1, from coordinate 1,197 downwards.
GTCACCGCGGTCGTTCTCAAGTACCGCGTGCCGGCGCCGAAGGGTGAACCCGCCCAACTTCGTCCGCTGCTCGATGCGCAGCGCGCCATGTCGCTGATTCGCGCACACGCGAATGACTGGAGCGTGGATTCCAAACGGGTGGGCGCACTCGGCTTTTCCGCCGGGGGCCACCTGGCCGCCTGGCTCCTGTGCGAGGGCAATCGGCGTGCCCAAGGCTATCCGGTGGGGACGAACGAACCTTCCTGCCGGCCGGATTTCGGCGTGTTGATCTATCCGGCTTACCTTGCGAGTACCGAGCGGGAGCACGAGCATCCTGTGATCCGCTCCGGCGAAAAGCCGGGGCCCGTTTTCCTGGTCCATGCCGCCGACGACCAACTCGGACCGGAAAATAGCCTCGAATTCTTTCTTTCCTTGAAAAAGGCCGGCGTCCCCGGGGAACTGCACGTCTTCCAGCAGGGCGGCCACGGCTTCGGCATCTTGCCGCAAGGCAAGCCGGTCAATGATTGGCCGGCGCTTTGCGCGCAGTGGTTGCGCACGCAAGGCTGGCTGGCACCGCGATAGCCGGTCTTCGTTGACACGCCCATCAATCTCCCATTCCCTTCAAACCATGACGACCAACCCAACGATTCCCTCGCTCCGGGCGGGCATCATCGGAACCGGATTTATTGGTCCGGTTCACGTCGAGGCCCTGCGCCGGCTCGGCGTTACCGTGGCCGCCATTTGTGACGTGGCCGATCTGGGCCTCAAGGCCGCCGCCCGACTGGCCATCCCGCAGGCGTTTGCGGATTACCGGGAGCTACTGGCCTGCCGCGAGGTGGACGTGGTCCACATTACGACACCAAACCGGTTCCATGCCGGGATGTCGCTGGCCGCCCTGCAGGCGGGAAAACACGTCGTTTGCGAGAAGCCGCTCGCCATGAACACGCGCGAGACGGCGCAAATCGTCAAAGCGGTCCGGGCCGCCCGGCGGGTCTTCGCCGTGAACTACAATGTCCGGTTCTACCCGGCCGTGCTGCAACTCCGCCAGTTGGTGGAGCGGGGCGAATTGGGCGACATCATCCACATCAATGGGTCCTACATGCAGGACTGGCTGTTCAAGGCCACCGATTACAACTGGCGTTTGCTCCCGCGCGAAGGCGGAAAGTTGCGCGCGGTGGCCGACATTGGTACGCATTGGATGGACACTGTCTCGTTCAT
>JADLHS010000626.1 GCA_020848635.1 Limisphaerales bacterium | reverse complement strand
TACTTTCCTGCGGCAGATAGCCGATGACGACGTTGCGTTCGGTCATGATCTTGCCGTCGTCCGCCGACTCCTCGCCCAGCATGAGGGAAAAGAGCGTGGTCTTCCCCGCGCCGTTCGGGCCGACGAGCCCGAGGCGGTCCTGACGATTCACTTGCAGCGTGACGTCGGCGAATAAAACCCGACCGCCGTACGCCTTGCTGATGCCGGAAAGTGTCAACATTGAACGCGGAGTATGTCAGATCGCGGGGGCGTGGAGCAAGGGCTGACCGGTTAACGCAGGATAATTGACCCCGCGAGGTGAAAAGAATTTGGGCCTTATGAAAGCGTACCTGATTGCTGCCCCCGATTTTCAGGCTGCGAAGCGGGTCTCAAATCCGAAACCACCAGGACAAATTGCGCTCTAATGGGTGTCCTTGGTTCCAATCAGACTTGGCTGCGAATAATGCGTTATAGGATTTGTGCAAGGCATTTAGAAGCTTCGAAAGCCAGGATTTGCAGCCTATGTACATCAAACCACGCTCTCCAAATTCGATTTCTTCCCCAACCTCACAGCCCATATGGCAACACCGACAACGCAAAATGGGATGATCCCTGGAATAAACTCAAGAAAGATCCCCGTGAACCTGCTGAGATGGACCTCCCAGCCACCGATTTGGTTACCTTCAAGCAGCAGCGAAATCAGGTCAAATAGCGCAACAAATGATGCTAGGAACGGGGAGATTGCGAGACCCAGAACGGCACCTCTGGGAAAGGCCCACCGTGCGCCGCGACCGCGGAAGAGTTGGGGCATCAACCAGCCCAAGGCAGCACCAAGCGGGAGAAGAAACCAGCCCCAAGTCATTATAAAAAGCAGTGGGAAGAAGACGAGCTCTGCAAACCAGTCGGTACTAAACATAGGTGGGGAAAGACCTCCCCAAGCAGAGAACAAAAGAACGTACGCGTACGCAGCCGCAACGACGAACGTGACTCCCATGCCTATCTGTCTTGCACTACCCTGCATAATCCCCGAGGACTTGGTGAGGCTAGCCGCAGATTAGGGCAGCCGATTTGAAGTCTCGCGAGTTTCACGGATTCGACCTTCCGCTTGGGCAAGTATTTTGTCGAGCGAAATTCAACAGCCTAACAAATCCCAATCATTTTCATGCAAAAGCGTTCTGGCGGGCCGGACACGTTTTCCGTCCCAACCAAATGAACCTAAGGCGCGTCCGAAGGCCTCCATCAACCCAACAACGAAACGAGCCCGGCCAGGGCTCTGAGCAGACTGAGAATGATTGTAAGCGTAACGCCGATGCGGGCGCAAACGGAGCCCCAGAACAGGTAACGCTGCGCGGGATTCCAGAAGGCGCCAAAGCGACGTTTGATGCGCGAATTCTGCACCAAGGCGACGATGGCGAACGGGGTGCCGAGAAAGGGCACGATGCCGGGCAGGCCAAAACCGAACGCGCTCAGGGAACGCTGGATCAGTTCGATCTTTTCCATCGGCAGCGGATTGGCGGCGGGCGGAGTCATGGCGCGGACGCGGACGGAACCGGGGCGCGATTGGTGGTTACGCCAGATGCAGCCGGGTTGAAGCGCTGAATTTGCTTTTGCTCGACGAGGCGGAGGTCCTGCTTGAGCACGGCCAAGCGGCGGGCGTTGGCTGTTAGATAGATTAGCATGATCGCGGTAACGGCCAGCAGGACGATGATGAGAAAGAACCCACGCTGGTGGCGGCAAGGCTGATTGGTTGTGGGAGCGAGTTTCATAACGGGCCGGGCACGGCGGTGAAAGTGAAGAGTGGTCGGATCGGGGCGGGATCGCGGATGGATTTCAATTCCAGTTCCCAGCACCAGCCGGTGACGTGCGCCCGGGGTTCGGGGGTCATCTGCGATTGAGCCACGCGAGGTAGGATGACGACCCACGGCGCGTCAGTCCGGGAGCGGCGCAGGATTTGGTGGTCTGCGAACTTGTAGGCGACGACCGTTTCGTTGTGGGTGAGGTGGAGGGTTTGTTCGGTGGCATCGAAGCGCACCGGCTGGGTCGCGGCGCGGATGTCGGCCCGCCAGAGTTCGCCGATGTGCAGCACCTGGGCAATGTCGTCGGCGTTGCGGCGCAGGGCGGCGGAATTTGCGGCGCAGTGATAAAAGGCGGCCGTGCCCATGCCAAAGACCGTGGCGAGCGCACCGATGTAAACGAGGCACTCGATGAGGGTGATGCCCCGCGTGCGGGTGCGTCGGCGCATGAAGTGAGGGGTTGCGTTCATTTGCGGGTGGCTTCGCGGATGACGCTGCCGCCTCCTTTGCGGGCGGCGGGATGCCATACGAGGCGGAGATGCTGCTCATTCACGGTGAGTTCCAGCGTGCCGGGCGGGAGATTGGCGGCCGCCGCTCCGGTGGGGGTGAGAACGTGCTGGCCGTTCGGGTAGCGCTGCCACTCGCCCGCGACGAGCAGTTCCATTTCGCCGTCCACCAGTTCCATCGCCACGGCATGTTGATAGCAGTTGCGGAGGTATTGGTGCTCCTTGGCGAACGACAAGGCGAGCGGAAGGACGGCGATGCTTAGGAACGCGATGGCCACCATGAGTTCCGTCATCAGCATCGCGGCTTGGCGGCGGCGGCGGGTGCGAAATGATTTGGCGGCAGGAGTTACCATAGACATCCGGCGTTGATGATGGAGATGAGAAAGGCGAAGACGGTGATGACGATCGCGGCGACGAACGCACCGTTAAAGAGCAGGAGCGCGGTCGAGATGACCTGGGCGGCGGCTTGCTGTTGTTGAAACGCCTTGGCGTTGAGGGCGTCGTGCCAGCCCGCAAGCGCGGCGAGAAAACCGTTGCGGGAATGAGCCGCATTGGTGAGCCGCCAGCGGAACTCGCCGTGGTCGTCCATTCCCTGCACGGCTTCGGTCAGTGGGTGGCCCTGACGCAGGTCATGGACGGCGGCGGCGGCGCGCTGTTGAAAGCAACGATTGGCCGTGCAGTCGGCGGCGAGCGTGATGGCTTCGGGTTCGGGCATGCGGGCATCCAGCAGGGTGGCGAGCATGATGGAGAAATCCCGTTGCATGCGCTTCCGGCGCCAGGGCAGCCGCCAACTCAGTTGATCGTAGCCGGGCAGCCAGGCATGCGCGTGCGGTCCGATGACATAAATGATGGCGGCGAGCCACATCCCGAGCTGGAAAATAATCTGCGTGCCGACAAACAGGGTGGAGTGCCGGATGAGCCAATGAATGCCGCCCGAATGGTCCATGCCCAGGCCGTAGGCGACTTCGTTCAGCTTCGGAAAAACCATAATGGCGAGAATGGAAAAAACGAACATGGTGGCGGGCGAGACGACGAAGGTGATGACGACCAGATAATTCAACGCGCTCCGCGTTTCGGAAACGGCGTCGGCGAGCAATTGCCGGCACGCGGGGAGGATTTTGCGCAGATCGCCGATCCGTTGGCCGGCCTGGAGCATGGCGACGATCTGCGGCGGCAGCAGGCGGGGTACTTTGGCCAGCGCTTCATCCAGGCGCAGCCCCTTTTCGAGCCACGCCACGAAGAGATGAAAGCGGACGCCGAGGGATTGCTCCCGGCTCAGGGAGATCGAGATCAGCGCCGGTTCGACTGGTTCGCCCAGGCGCAGCGAGGTTTCCATGAGATCCAAAAGGGCGCGCGCGCGTTCCGCCCGGCGCATGGGTAGCGAGACGAGTAAATGCAGCAACGCGAGCCCGCCGCCGAGAACGATGGCCCAGAGGAAAAGCATGGCCAGCACGAGGCCGAGGCGCAGGAGGAGATCGGGGAAATCGTTCATGCGTTTTGGGGTTATTCCGAACCGAGCAGGTTCAATACTTTCGACAGTTCGAAAAAGATTGGCTGAATCTGCATGATGACCAACACCCCGAGCGCCAGAATGGAGCACGGCAGCGCAGAGTAGAGCAGCAGTTCGGCGCGGTGATTGGCCCGCGACTGGTAGATGTCGGCGGCGTGTTGGAATCCGGCGCCCAGGTCTTCCCGGCCATGCGCCACGAGCCAGATGAACAACGGCGGGAACGCGCGACCCGGTTGGGCCAGGTCTAAAAATTTACCATGACCGGCGGCCAGCCGGCGGCGCCAGTCGGAGATTTCCTCCCCGGCGCGACTGCCGCCTTCCATGCGTTCGACGAGGGCGAGCGCGTGGTCGAGGGCGACGCCGTTGCGGAGCAGCAGGGCGAGGGCGGAGGCGATCTGGGCGAGGCTGGATTCGCGAAAGGACGGAATGCGCCAACGCAGCATCTGGCGGGCAGCCGGCACGGTGAACGCAACGATGGCGACGACGAGCAGGAGGGCGAGGATCACCGGAGACATCCAAAGCGCCGCGTGAAAGCCCGGGGACATTTGTTGACTGAATAACGACATGCTGGGCCAGACGAGTTTTTCGAGCACGTAGGCGAGCAGGACGGAGAGCAGGAGTGAGGCAGTCAGGACGATGAAGGGATACACCATCAGGCCCTTGAGCCGGGTCCAGATGTGGTAGCGGCGTTGGTAATGATCGGCCAGGAGGGTCAACACGTCGGGGAGGTCGTTGCTTTGCGCGCCGACTTCGACGAGGCAGCGATAGAGTTCGGGCAATTGGCGGCGGCGGATGGCTTCGGGCAGGGGCACGCCTTGGGCGAGATCAGCAGCGAGCGCCTGCATTTCCGCGCGCAGGGGGGCGTCCTGCATCTCGGTGCAGAGGCGTTGCAACGCGCCTTCCAGTGGGATGCCGTCCCGGAGCATGGCGGCGAGTTGCTGGTTGAAGAAGGCCAATTCGTCGGTTTTCATAGGCCCAGCACGCGCTGGAGTTCTGTTTCATTGGACAACCCTTGGCGTAAAAGGTCACGCGCCAGCTCGGCGAGGGGGCGGTGCGGTTGAATGGTTTGCAGATCGCGCGTCCGCAATCTAGCCCGCAGATCATCCGTGACGCGCAGCCATTCCACCACGGGGAGACGGCCAAGATAGCCCGTTTGAAAACATTGGGCGCACCGTTGGCCGCCGCAAGCATCGCACGTGCGCCGGATGAGGCG
>JADLHS010000625.1 GCA_020848635.1 Limisphaerales bacterium | reverse complement strand
TGTCGGCGATTGCGACGGGTTTTGCCACCATTGCGCTGGGAATCACGGTGGATTACGCGATCCATATCATCTATCATCTCGATGACGCGGCGGGCTCGGATCGCCAGGCCATTGGACGGCACTTGAGCCGATTGGTCTTTCCCATCAGTCTTGGAGCGATTACCACCATCGCCGCCTTTATGGTGATGATGCGTTCACCGATGCACGGCTATCAGCAGCTCGGCCTCTTCGGCGCGGTGGGGGTGGTGTTCTCCGTGGCATTCGCACTCGTGATTTTGCCGCTGTTCGTTCCGATGGCAAAACCGGGTGGCCAGCCGCCGTTGTGGCTCACCCGGTGGTTGGAAAAATATTTTCAGTGGCAATCCCGCCGCCGGCTCTGGTTGGTGGCGTTCGTTGTCGTGATCACCGTCGCGACGTCCTTTGGCGTGCGGAAACTGCGCTTCGAAGGTGACATCTCCAAGTTCAACGGCATTACCGAAGCCACCCGCCGCGACGAAGCATTGATCAACGAAACCTGGGGCAGCGCGCTCGGCATGACCCTCGTCGTGGCACGCGGAGCAACCCCGGAGGCGGCGTTGGTGCAGAATGATCGGGCCGCCGAAGTTCTCGCCCGCGATCCGAATGTGGCCGCCGTGTATTCGTTGTCCGCCGTGTGTCCTTCACCGGCGACGCAGGCGGCAAACATCCAACGCTGGCACGAGTTCTGGACGCCTACGCGCCGCGCGGCCTTGCGGACGACGCTGCAGCAGGTCGGCGCGGAGCTGGGTTTTCGAGTGGAGGCGTTCGCTACCTTTTGGCAGCGCGTCGAAGGCGAACCCGGGCTGTTGACGTTGGCTATGTTCCGAGGCACGCCGCTGGAGCAGGCGTTGAACGAAAGGCTTGCGCTCGGCGCGGACGACAGCGCGGTGAGCACAATGGTCAAACTGAAGGATCGCGGAAGCGTGGGCGACCTACGCGCGTCCCTGCCGGAGATGATCGTGCTCGACAGCAAAGCCTTCGCCGGTCACATCGCCGGGCTGGCGAAAAGCGGGCTCGGGCATTTTGCGTTGTGGACTGGCATCGTGGTGGCGGCGTTGCTGTTTCTGACGCTGGGCGCGACGGAATTGGTGGCGGTCACGCTCCTGCCGCTCGCCTTTGGGCTCCTGTGGACCTTCGGCGTCATGGGCTGGCTGGGCGTGCCCATTGATCTGATGAACAGCATCTTCGTCATCTTCATCATTGGCGTGGGGGAGGATTACAGCGTGTTCCTCATGACGAGCAAACTGGATGCATGGCGCGGGCAACCGCAATTTGCCGCTTCCACCAGTGCCTCCGTGCTGATCTCGGCGCTGACGACGATTTTTGGTTTCGGGGTGCTGGTGCTGGCGAATCATCCGGTGCTGTATTCCATGGGCGTGACGGTGTTGCTTGGCATGAGTTTCGCCTTCGTGGCTACGCTGATTGTGACGCCGCTGTGCATGGATTTGTTGCTGTTCAAGAATCCGCCGCGCGGCGCCCCGCGCTGGTGGCACCCGCTCGTGACGCTCTGGGTCATCATTCACCTGGGCGGCAGTCAGGTGTTTCTCTACTACGTACTGCGTCCAATCCTGAAGCTGATCTCGCCGCGCACCGCGGACGACCAATTGCGTCGCGCCACGCGTTGGATGGCGCGGGGGGTGGTCAAAGGCGTGCCGTTCGGCAAACTGGAGTTCCAGAACCTCACGCCGGAAACCTTTGCCTCCGCCTGCATCGTTATCAGCAATCATCAGTCGGCGGTGGACGTGATGTTGATCGTGAGCCTGCCGGGCGACGTGCGGCAGACGGCAAAGAAGCGGGTGTTCGACGAACCCATGCTTGGCATCGGCTGCAAATTGTTGGGCCATGTGATGGTGGCACCGAACGATCCCGAAACTACGTTGCGCCGCTGCCGCGACCGGCTGGCCGAAGGCGCAAGCGTGCATTTTTATCCCGAGGGCACGCGATCGCAAGACGGCTTTGTGCAGCGGTTTCATCGCGGCGCGTTCGAGCTGGCCGTGGAATTGAAGCAGGACATCCTACCCATTGTCCTCTGCGACACCAACACCGCCATGCCCCGTGATGCCTACTGGTTTGAGCCCTACCACATCACGGTGCGAGCGCATCCGCGCGTTACGCCGCAGACATTTGATTACGCCCAGGGCAGTCTGGCGTTGATGCGGCATTGCGAGGCTGTCGTGCGCTCGGCCTTGCAAGAGCAGCTCGACGAAATCAACACCCCGCGCGTTGTGCGGCGCAAAGTCGCCCGGCTCTACCGTTACCAGGGCAAATACGTGGAGCAGTTTGTGTATTGGAAGCTGAAGCTGGACCCGGTATTCGCCGCGCTGGACAGCGTTGTGCCCCGGTCAGGATTCATTCTCGATTTGGGCTGCGGCTATGGCCTGGCCACGCACTGGCTCGCGTGCTTCACGGATGGGCGCACATTTCTCGGCGTGGATTACGACGAAGAAAAAGTCCGCGTGGCAAAGCGCACCGCGCCGGAGCATCCACGCATTCAGTTCGCGGTGGGCGACATTCTCGAGCGCGAATATCCGGCGTGCGACACGATCCTGCTGCTGGACGTGTTGCACTACTGGGCACCAGCGAAGCAGCAATTAATTCTGAACCAAGCGCGGGCGGCGTTGCGTCCCGGCGGACGGTTGGTGTTGCGCGACGGCGTGCGAGCGGAGAATGCCGCACATCGTCGGATATATCGCTGGGAGCAATTTGCAACGCGCATGGGAATGAACCGGACGCAGGAAGGGCTGCATTTCCAGACGCAGGCGGAATTGGAAGCCATGTTACAACGCGCGGGCTTTGCGGCCTGGGAAATTAAGCCCGAGGCGGGACGGGACTCGAATGTGATGCTGGTGGCGCAAGCCTAGCCACTATTGCGTTGGTGTCATGGCATTGAAATAAGGCCGGCCACCTCTTTTGACCGCCATCCCCCTGACAAATGTGGGAGATCCTTCGGATCGGATTGACGAAAGAATGATTGAATGCTCGCCCTCATCCTAACCTTCTCCCCCCAGGAGAAGGAACAGCCGTTGTTCCTCTATGGTTTTTGGATCACCGTCCGGCAAATCCAGTCGCAGGTTCTTCAGTGGGACGGCGTGCGATTCTCCTTCTCCTTGGGGAGAAGGCCGGGATGAGGGAGGTCGTGCCACTTGTTTTTTCAGACTCAATGCAAGGTTACCGGGAGGGAATCTGTTCCAATATCCATTTTTCAAGAGAGCCACCACGCGTGAGGCGAAAATCAGATCCATCACCAAGGATTCCGTTGCTCACTTGTATTGCTATTCCAGAACCTTCGACAACTACCGCACATGAAATAGTGCAAGCACCAACACTTAAACGCGCAGGAATGACCCTTCCAACCGGATGGTCTCCAAACTTAGTCAACTCGGTCATCTCATGAAACCTTGAAAGAACCGCCGGATTCGTGCAAGCGACCGCAGATTTTTTCTCACCTTGATGAATTTCCAAACTGAAACCTTGCACGCTACTCTGTTTCTGAACCAATCGGCGCATCATTTGAGTAGCATCTCCATCCCACGCAATGCCCTCTTTCCCACGTTGCCACAGGCGGCACGAGACTGAACATAGGACAAACAAAACGAATGCGCCCAGCAATCGGCTCAGCCCGCTCGTAGCAATTGACTTCGGCCATTTCATGTTAGAAAAGCACGTTAGCGATCTTGAAGGTAATCTGGATCTTGAGCATTTCTACCCGACCCAATCCCATATCATCTCAGAGCGCCGCACTCCGTGGTCTTTGCCGCCAGGATGCGCTGGCGCACAAACACCAAGAACTCCTCGCGCGGCATCGGCAGATACGTTTCCGGCGCGATCGGCTCACCAAAGTGGACTTCCACCTTGCGCCAGCCGCGAAACAGATGAAACGGCCCGGTCTTGGTGGAAATCAACTGCATGTTCTCGATAAAGATCGGCACCATCGGAATCCGCGCCGCCTGCGCGATGAAGTAAATCCCCGGCTGACACGGTGCCACATTCACCCCATCGCCACGCGTGCCCTCGGGGAAGACGATGAGTTGAAACTCCTGGCCGGCGCGACCAAAGGCTTGGAGTTCCCGGATGCGATTCGGATTGAGCTTCCCGCGCTCCAGCAAAAACGCAGTTTGGCGGCTCAGCAGCCGGCGAACCCACGAGGCGTGCCAGACATTTTTGTCGCCGAGCACGAGGATCGGATAGCAGCCGGATCGCCAGCAGAGCGTGGCGATTACCAGTGTGTCGAGCAGGCTGATGTGATTGATGACCAGCAGATGGCGCTGCGCCGGGTGCAAGCGGGCCAACCCATGGGTCCGCCGCAGAAACGGCACAGCGAGCAACAGATGCAAAATCAGGCCCAATACCGATTGCATGAACACCGTGCCGCGCGTGACGTGGGGTTGTTGTATGCCGGCCTTGATCGCCTGTGGCTCCGGATCCATGACGCTATTTCATTGGGCGCAGCGGCTTCAACCAGGCTTCGAGCTGCCGCTTTTCGGCAAGAAACGCAGGATGTTCGTCCAGCGCCGCCGCGAACGCTTTGGCCGCCTCGTCGTTGTGTCCCAGCGCCACCAACGCGCGACCACGCAACGCGGCGTTTTGATAGTAGCCGGGATTCAGCACCTCGGCCTGCTCCGCCAAGTTCAACGCGGCTTGCGCATCCTGGCGTTTCAGGGCGCGCTCGCCGTCCGCCAATATCTTCCGCGCGCCGCGCGCCTTTTCAAACTCGCCCGACGCCAATGTTTCGTCCGCGCCAATCGTCAAGTCGGGCAGTTCGCGGTCAAAATCGTTCACGTCGAACGCCACAAACTTCCCGAGTTGGTGCGGCGGCGAGGCGGCCCAGAAAATTCCGTCCGTCAAATCCATCACCGTGCTGTGGGTGGCAATAAACGGATTCAACGAGGCGCGCTGGCCGTTACCTGCGAAGCGGCCCCCCGGCAGCTTGCGGTCGCGCAGGATTTCCACGGCGCGTGGGGGGGTGATCTTGCCGCCCGCTCCGGCCAGCAGTTCCGTCATGCGGGTGTAGCGCGGGATGGACGTGGCCTCCTCGATGTAACGTTGGTTGCGCTTGTCCGCCTCCAAGCCGGTGGTCTGAAAATGATTGGCGGAAACAAGGGTGTCCCCTTCCGGCTCGCGCACGTTCATCTTTTCCGGCGTTTTTTCAACGACCACAAATTTTCCATCTGCGCGACTGCCCAGCAGCCAGAGGGTCGAGACAAATACCCTGGAGCTGCGCAAAATTGCCAGCGCCTCGGTGAGGTTGTGGGCTTTCTGCAAAACGTCGCGCGCCACCATCGCCACGGGGGTCGCCGTTTCGCCCGGCAGGCTGGACGGGGCGCCATTGATCGTAACGGAGACGCCCGCGCGGTTCATGCCCGACACCACGCCGGCCATGCTTGCCCAGGCCAGCGAGATGAACGGAATCCCACCCTCCGGCTCGCAAAGAATGACCACGCGGTCGCGGCTGAAAACGTCGGCGGCTTCCCAGTCGAAATTCCGCCCGGTGATTAGATGGCCGCCTTCCGTCGCGGCGCCCCAGGCCCCGAAAGCCGTGCAGCCGGCGCGCGAGATGAGTGGATTATCAATCATCATATAGGAAATGTCGTGGGCGGCGTGGTAGTTCAACATGCGGTGGTAATAATCGCCGAGTTCCGGATGGATGTCCGAACAACCGAGGATGATTCCGTGAATCTGCGAACGGTAGTCGAGGGACACGAAATCGCTGAGGTGACGGTTGCGGTAATTCACGTAGGCATGCAGCACCTTGATCTTCCAGGGCTGCGGCACGTAGCCGCGAATCAGTTCGAGGAATTCGTTCTCCAACGTGTGCATCTGTTCCTGCAGCAGCTTGCCGGAGGCGTAGCCCATGTCGAAGGGTGCGCCTTTGAGTCGAATCACCAGCAAGCCCTCGCGCCGTGTGACCCACGACTGGCCGAGCCACGTCTTGCCGTCGCGCACTTCGGGCTGGCACTGCAGGATGGACGTGTCGGCGGGCAGCGGGGGCGCCTTGGCCGTCCAGCCACGCATTAGAGCGGTGCTCAGCACCCAGCCGCCCAGCGCGAGCACCATCGCGCCGATCAAAATTCGCTTCGGCCACTTTCTCATGGGTTTGGGACTAACTGCAGCCGCACTTCGCCCGCCGGGCGTCCGCCAACGGACAGCCGGGCATGCGCTTGCAGGGTATCGGCTTGCGCGGCCAACTTCAATTCCACGCGCACCGTTTCGTCCGGAATAACGGGCCGCAGGAACTTCGCCTTGGTAATTTCCCGAACCGTGAACGCCTGCGCGCGCACCGTTTCCGCTGCCACGCGCGCCATTTCAATCAGGAACACTCCCGGCACGAGGGGTCGCGTCGGAAAGTGACCCGCGAAGGTTGGGTCCTCTGGCGGGAAGCGGAACTCGAGGATCGCCGTGCCGTCGGGGGTCGGCGTTGGTCCGCTGATTCGCGCAGCGGTGATCGAATCGCGCATCGTCATGGTTGCCCTGCCTTGGTTTCGTCGAACATTGCCGCCGGCTGTGGCCCGGGTTTGGTTTCCACAATCTGCAAATCCAGCCGGTACCAGGGCCGTTCAATGATAAAATGATTGGGACTCAGCATCTGGCCCGGACAATCTGCCCGCGGCGCAACTCCAAAAATACATTGCAGGTCCTTGGCAAGGTAGTCGCGAATCCACGCGGGTTTGAACGCCCGACTGGAACGCACCACCCGCACCGAACCATCCGGTTTCACTAGAACATCAGCCAGCACACTACCAAAGTTTTCCGTCACCACGAGTCGTTTGGCCCCGGTGGCGCTCGTCGCGAGATAACCGTTCAGCGTGAATTGCCGACCGAGCACCGTGAGCACCCCGCGCTGTGTGATCAACGCTTCGGGGGGAAACAAATCGGGCGGGCGCTGGATAGGTATGCGGGGCGCCGTGGCACAACCGGCCAGCAACACGATCGCGACGAAGGGAAGCCGCCAGGCCAGCGCGCCAGCGCTTTGGAATGCGGGGCGCGGCAGCTTATTTTCCATCACCCACCGCCGCTTTGATGGCCGCCATGTCCAGCGGTTTGGTTTGATCAAACGCCCCCGGCGGAATTTTCACATCGCGCTTTTCGCGTCGGAAAATGATGCGCGTCCGGTCGCCGCCCGGCTCGTTCATCACCACCTCGCGGGTCGCTGAAAAGTCCGGCTGCATCCAAATTTCCAACGACGCCAGCATCCCGCGTACACTCTCGTCCCTTGGCACCATCGTCACTACGGCCACACGACCGGTGGCCACCGAGATTGTGAAGTCGCGCGTCAGCGCGTCCAGTTTGCCCTGATGCATCAGCGTCATCTGCTCCATCACCCGCTTGAGCATCTGCGGAAAACCGAGTTTGAGTTTTTTCCACGCGCCATCGGTGCGTTCAAATTGCGCGACGGATTTGTGGTTGCCGAGGAGAATGGACTGATACGGCGCGGTGGTTTCCCAGCGAATTTGATCGGGGCGATCTATCAACATCACGCCTTCGCACTTCAACGGTTCGGTGAACAATTTCAGCGTCCGCTCCTGATCAAACTCCAGATAAACGGAGGTGAGCGACGACATCTTCTTTTGCAGGTCTTGCAACACCGGTCCCGGATCGGCCACGGGCTGCAACGTCTCCTCGGCTGCGGCAACGGTGGCGCAGGTGAGTAGCAGCGATGTGAGCGTGGCGGCGATTCTGATCGCGCCCGGAGCGCGACTGGTCCCCGGTCGCGCTCCTTCCGGGTTGGTATCGGGGTGGCGGTTCATTTCAACATTTTGTCCAATCGGACGATTTCGTAACGGCGCTCCTTCAGCTTAGCCAACAGCAGCTTTACCGTCACCACCAAACGCTCGGCGGGAATGTTGCCATCGTGGAGCAAGATGATCGCTCCGGAATCAAGTTGCCGGACGATGCGGGCCACAATCCGCTCCGGATCGTGGCTTTGGGTGTCCAGGCCGCGGGCGGACCAGCCGATGACTTGCAAGCCCAATGCCCGCGCACAGCGAAAGACGCGGGGGTTCGACAAGCCCATCGGGGGACGGAAATATTGCGGGGCCATTCCCGTGGACTGCTGAATTGCAGCTTGGGTCCGGGTCAACTCCGCCTTTAATCGGGCGACGGTGAAAAGATTGGTCGCGTTGCTGTGCGCGTAAGAGTGGTTCTCCAGCAAGTGCCCTTCGCGCACGATTCGGGCGGCGAGTTCGTGGTTGGCGGCGACTCGTTCACCGATGCAAAAGAACGCCGCGGCCACGCCTTCGGCGCGCAGCAACTCCAGCAACGCGGGGGTCGAGCGACCGTCCGGCCCGTCGTCGAACGTCAGGGCCACGCAGCGCCCGGCTGGGTTACCCCGACAGACATACGGCCCGAACAAACTCAGTTGCGGAAGCGTGACCCCGAGGCCGATGATGAGGCCAAACGCAACGAGCACGCCGATCAGCAATGCCAGATTGCCGAACCCCAGCGCCAGCGCGGCGAGCGGTAGCGCAAGGATCGTGATGATTTGAAAGCGCGTCATGGTTGGAGCGCCGGTCTCCGAACCGGCGCGCGGGGCGGTGGCAGCAAACTCGCGCCGGGGCGGCGCTCGACGCTGCCGTTCACGGCTGCACGCAGCATAACGCTTTGCCGCCGCGGGGCGACAGCGTGTAAAGCAACACCCCGGACCGGATTCTTTGAACCAAATCCACGGCCACCGAAAAGCCAAACGCGGACGCCGAGTGAAATTCGCCGCAGAGTTGTTTGTAGGTTTGGTGTTCAATCGTCCGCCCGGCGCGGGCCGAAAGTTCTGCCGCCACGGAGCGGTAATCGTCTTCCAGGACCGGCCAGCCTTGCGCGCCGCTCAGGAAAATCGCCACCGTCGCCAGGTCCACCGCCGCCGCGATCCAATCCACCTCGCGCTTCGCATTGAAGGGTCGCCGATAGCGCCCGAGCCGCACCGTCGTCACTTGCGCGAGGTAGCCGGCGACGTGAGGCGGCGGATTCAGCGTAGTCGCCGGCGCGTCCGCTTCGCCACCTCGGCGGCTACCGGCGCGCACCAACCGCGCGACCATCGCCCCTTCGCCCGGGCGCGTTTGTTCCGTCCAAAAGCCCCAGCGCTGGCCGACGGCCAACGGATATTTGTTCAACTCATCCACCGCTCCGACCAGCGCGCAATCGGCCTCGTCGGTGACCAGTTGGCGCAGGCCCTGCCACAGGGCGCCCTCGAAGGAAATCTCGCCCATCGTCGGCGCGGAATTCATCGCCTGCGCCCCGAGGTCAATGGCGATCTGCGCCGCCGGTGCGTTGTGAACCGAGCCGGGAAACCGCGACGGCATGGGCTCGCGCTCATCCTTGGCGATCATATTCTCGAGGAACATCGCGCCCTCCTCGACACAGCCGTAACCCGTCCCCATCGCGATGGCAACGCGGAGCGCGGGGTCGGTGGTGTGGCTGCGCCGCGCGGCAAGGATCCCCATTTGAATGATGCGGCTCAGGCGGCGACGCTGACTGGGACTGAGTGACGCGGCGTCCGCCAGCGGGCCGCAGGCGTAGGCCGAGACTTTTCCCGGCGGCAAGGGCGCTTCGATTTCGCGGACGGTGACCGCACCTGGGCCAATCAGGCCCAGACCGGTGATCGCCACGGGCCCGGGTTGCGGCGCCCGGGTGGTCGGAATGGTTTCCGGCGTGGAAAAGATCAGGACGGCATTGTTTCCACCGAAGCCGAACGAGTTGCTCATCACATGCGTCAGCTTCGCCGGGCGCAAGGCGGTGACCGGTTGAATGCCGAGGACGGGATCCGTCTCGGTGAAGCCAACATTGGGCGGCAGTTGTTGCCGGCGCAGCGCCTCAATGCAGACGACGGCTTCGATCGCCCCACTCGCGGCCAGCGCATGACCAAAGGTTCTTTTGGTGCTGGAAAATGGCGGCACCCTTTCGCCGAACAGAGCTTTCAGGGCCTTTGATTCAGCGAGGTCGTTGTCGCGCGTCCCGGTTCCGTGCGCGTTGACGTAATCAATCGCCGTTGCCGCCAGCCCGGCCCGGCGCAGGGCGGTTTGCATCGCCGCCAGCGCCCCGGCGCCATCTGGATGCGGCGCGGTGGCGTGGTGCGCATCGCAACTCGCGCCCCA
>JADLHS010000624.1 GCA_020848635.1 Limisphaerales bacterium | reverse complement strand
GTTGCTCGCGCTGGCCGGTTTATTGACCGCCCGCGCCGCCGTCCAGACCCGGACCATCGAATATAAGCAGGGCGATAGTGCGCTCGAAGGCGTGCTCGTTTATGACGACGCGGTGAAGACGAAACGGCCTGGCGTGCTGATCGTTCATCAGTGGAAGGGGGTGACGGATTACGAACTTAAGCGCGCCGCGATGCTCGCCCAACTGGGCTACGTGGCCTTCTGTGCCGACATCTACGGCAAAGGCATTCGGCCGCTGACGCCGGCGGAAGCCGGGGCGCAGGCCGGTAAATACAAGTCTGACCGCGTCCTGCTGCGCAGCCGCGTCAACGCGGGTCTTGCCGTGCTTCAGAAAAGTGAACTCGTGGACGCCCGGCGGATTGCCGCCATTGGGTATTGCTTCGGTGGCACGACGGTGATTGAACTTGCGCGCAGCGGCGCCGATATCGCGGGGGTGGTCAGCTTTCACGGCGGACTCGACTCGCCCACGCCGGCGGACGGCAAGAACATCAAGTGCAAGGTGCTGGCGTGCCACGGCGCGGACGATCCGTTTGTCCCGGCGAAGGATCTCGCGGCGTTTGAGGCCGAGATGCGCGACGGCGGCGCGGACTGGCAGCTCATCCAATACGGGGGTGCGGTTCACAGTTTTACGGATTGGAAAGCCGATGGCAGCATGAAGGGCGCGCAATACAACGAGCGGGCGGACAAACGCTCGTGGGAGGATATGAAGCAGTTCTTCGGGGAGATTCTTAAGTAGGCAATGGTCGGGCTGCGCTACCGCGTGGCCCTGAATTTTGGGACGCGCCGCAACGCGTCCTCACCACAAACAACATGCGCATCACGGGCGGACAAGCGGGCGGGCGGATTTTGAAAGTGCCGAAGGGGTTGGCCGTGCGGCCTACGCCTGACCTCGTCAAACAGGCCGTGTTTAACTCGCTGGGCGCCCGGGTTGTCGGGGCAAGCGTGTTGGAACTGTTTGCCGGCAGTGGCGCTTTAAGTCTCGAATGCCTGAGTCGCGGCGCGGCTTCGGCCCTTTGTGTGGAATTGTCGCACAAACACGCGGAGTTCATTCGGCGCAACGCGGCCTTGCCGGAGTTTCCGCCCCACGCGTTTGAAGTCCGCGCGCAGGATGTCTTTGCCGCGCTGCCGCAACTCGTCGCCAGCGGGCGCACGTTCGAACTGATCCTCGCTGATCCGCCTTATGGCGAGAAGAACGTGGGTCGCCGCTCGACTTCGCTCGCGCAGCAGCTCATTGACGATCCCAACCTGCCCAAGTTGCTCGCGCCGGGCGGACGTCTCGTCCTCGGTCATGCCCGCCGCGACACGCTGGAAATTCCCATTTGGTGGAGCGAAGCCAAAGTCATGAAGCACGGCGACAACATGATGCGGTTTTTGGAATTGCCGTAGTGGCGATTTGGAAATCGCCACCCTGCAAGTAAACCGCGGTAGGCCTGCGAATGCCAAGGCCCCTTTACTTCCCACCCACGTCCACCGCCACCAC
The DNA here is from genome assembly GCA_020848635.1 of Limisphaerales bacterium. Taxonomy (GTDB): domain Bacteria; phylum Verrucomicrobiota; class Verrucomicrobiia; order Limisphaerales; family JADLHS01; genus JADLHS01. The sequence continues at coordinate 4,208 of JADLHS010000624.1, read as the reverse complement.
GTCGCCGACCGCGTTGCGACAATAGATTTTCCCGTTGGCCAGCACCGGGGTGGTCCAGCATTTGCCGCCGAGGACTTGCGCGCGGGAAATCGGCTTGAAAGCTTCGGTTGAAATTTCCGCCACCATCAACTCGCCCTTTTCACTCAGGACGATCAGTTTGCCGTCCGCCAACATCAACTAGCCTTTGCCCACGGATTTTTCCGACCATTTCACTTCGCCCGTGTCAAACACGAGACAGCGCAGTTCCTTCTCGTCCACGCCATACAGGTGGCCGGCCCAGAGGACGCAGCTGTTGAATTGGTTGCGCATGTTCTTGTTTTCCCAAATCTTCTTAACCGGTTGCGCGCTCACGTCGAATACGCCGCCGCCGTGATTGTAGCCGGACGAAACGAATACCTTGGTGCCGGCGAGAACCGGGTCGGCGGCATTGACGTCGTAATCGGTTTTCCACGGAAACCGCCAGAGTTCCTTGCCATCCTTCACCCCCAGAGCGACGACGTCCTGCTTGATGGCGAGCGCCACGGCGCGTTGCCCGCCCGCCTCGAAGGGCACGGCAGTGGCATAGCCGGCTTCGTCGGCGCCGGAGGACCAGACGACCTTGCCGGTCGTTTTGTCGAGCGCCGCCCCAGCGGAACCGACATTGACGATTGCCAGATTGCCCTCAATCAGCACGGAACTGGCAAAACCCCAGGTTGGCATTTTCACCTTCAATTCTTCCATCAGGTTCTTCGACCAGATCACAGTGCCTTTGGCCGCGTCGAGGCAGTGGATCACGCCGCGTTTACTGAAGGTGAAAACGCGGTCGCCATCCACGGTGGGCGTGGCGCTGGGACCGCCCTCGTAATACTTGGGGTCGAGCTTGGCAGGGTAGGAATACTTCCAGACCTCCGCGCCCGTGTTCGCGTCGAAACAGAATACGGTATCGGTGTCTTTCGCATTGCCGGTGGTATAAACGCGCCCCGCACTGACGGAAAACGAGGCAAAGCCGATGCCGACTTTTGCCTTCCAAATTTGCTTCGGCCCCTCCGCTGGCCATTTGGCCGACCAGCCGGTTTCTTTTGCAATGCCGTTATGATCCGGTCCGCGAAACCACGGCCAGTCGGCGGCGCGGGTGGAGCAGGTGGACGCCAGCAATCCAATAATCGCGAGCTTAATAACGATTTTCATTCCGTCAGAGTTAGCCGAGGTCGGGCGGCGTGTCAACGCAGTGGCGGTCAAGTCTTTCGGTTTCAACCCAATCGCCAGCGATCTCTGCCTCACTTAGCTCATGACCAGCGGGCTGAAGGGCATGGGGGAGAGGCGGATTGCGATTGAGAGGAGCAACGACAGGCCGCCGCCGGGCGCTCACCGTTTTTGGTTGTAGGCGGGTTGTAAATACTTCTGCGCCATGAGTTCCGTCACGCGGTCGAGCAGCGGCTTGTCGGGTGCGAACTCCGTCCACCCGGACGGCGGCGGCGCTGCGGCGATCATCGTCCGTTCCCAGTCGCTGCGCGTCGGCGGGAGGGGCGGGGGTTGCACCGAACCCTGAATCAACAAGCCGAAGCGGTTCCGCCGCTGCGCCGCCCCGGCGATTTTTCGCCCGTGCCAAAGCAGATCGAATTTCTCGTGGCCGACGAAGCACTGGCCCGGCGCGGATTTTTTGCAGCAATCCGCGAGTTCCGTTTGGGAGCCCAAGATCGCAAATGCCCCTTGAATCCAGGCATGAGTGCGGCGGTAGCTTTCGTCTGCGCGGAGCGAATGCCACTCATGCCCAGCGGGAAACGCCAGGCTGTAGGTCCAATCGGCATCATGCGGCACGACCCCACCGCCGGTCGGACGGCGAATCAGTGGGCGCAGCAACGTGGCGCGTTCGACTTCGGCAAATTTTTGGAAGTAACCGAACGTGGCAGCCGGCGCGGTCCAACCGTAGAAGCGCAGCACGGGTCGGCCAAGGCGCGGCAGGGCTTCGAGCAGCGCCTGATCGAACGCCATGTTGAAGGCCGGCGGGCAGACGCCGGAGTTTGCCACCAACCAGCCATGATCGGATGCGGGATTCACGCGTGTTTAGCAGTAGCGGACATAAGCAGTCTCATCTCTCTCCAATAGACGAAGACTAGACCATTGGTCGGTTGACGCCTATGACAAACCGACGCGCGGGCATAACTTCGCGATCTCGCAGCCCGCGCAATCGGGCTTCCGGGCGCCGCACCGGCGCCGGCCATGCCAGATAAGCCAGTGGCTGAAGAGCGTCCATTGCTCGCGCGGCACCAAGGTCATCAGCTCCTGCTCGATCTTTACCGCGTCCGACTGGGCCGTGAGGCCAAGACGATTGGCCAGCCGGTTGACATGCGTATCCACCACCAGGCCGACGTTGAGGTTGAAGGCATTGCCGAGCACGACGTTCGCGGTCTTGCGCCCCACACCGTCGAGCGCAATGAGTTCCTCCATGGTGCGCGGGACTTCGCCGCCGAACTGCGCCACCAGCGTGCGGCAACTGGCCTGGATGTTCCTGGCTTTGTTGCGGAAGAAGCCGGTGGTTTTCACCGCTTGTTCGAGTTCGGCGAGTTCGGCGTTCGCAAAATCCTTCGCGCTCCGATACGTCCCGAACAGTTCCGCCGTCACCAAGTTGACGCGTTTGTCGGTGCATTGGGCGGAGAGGATCGTGGCGATGAGCAGTTGGAGCGGGTTGGCGAAGTTGAGTTCGCAATGTGCGTCGGGGTAAGCGGCTTGCAGGCCGGCAATGATCTTGCGGGTTCGTGCGGCCCGGGCAATGGCGGATTCGCGAGGCATGGTGATGTATTTCCGCGGACCATTTGGTGGCGTTTGACTCTGTCAACTGCCGCGTCCCGCGATCCAGGAAATTGCGCTCGCATCGGGCGCATGGGCAACAAAAATCTCCGAGAATCAGCCCGGTGTCGGAACGGGTTCGGGCGATTCGACTCGCGTTACGCCTTCGGTCGGTTCGGTAATTCGCGGTTCATAAGGTTGCGATCAAATGGTGCCGACCGGCGAATCCGTTCCGGGTGGCGAAGGATTGCCTCAGTTGCGCAGCCGGGGCGGGCTTGAGGAAGCTGGGCCATCTCGCCAAAAAAAGGGCTCTGGCAGTGCTTGTATCACCGCCAGAGCTGGACCCGAATGAAAGGCCATCGTGACACGAACAGTCACCCGAGTCCGCTGTGACTCTTCCTACAAAACGGCCATTCCTCAAGACCGGGACAAACCCGGGTCTGCCACCCCGGAGTTTTCTTTCGTGTTCGGGATAATGGAGAAGTCATGCGAGAGGACTCGGATGGCCATGTGTCGCTCTTGTCGTAACCCGTCGGCGTTGTGCCGACGTTCTGGTTGCTCAGCTCCTCGCCCTCCAGCGCCGTAGTACGATCAGCAATCCAGAGTTCCTGCGCCATCTCGCATGGTTGCGTCCAACACCGCGCGCGGCCCGACGTTGCTGGCGACCGTGTTGACAGTCCGGCCCCCCCCCCAGCGGTTACGAGGTCGCTGCCGGCAACTTCCGCATCAAACTCCTCGCCCGGTTCACCCAGACACGATCCCGCCGGCGCTGAAACGCGGGCGCGTGCGGATCGTCGGCCAGCACGTCCTTGAGTTCAGCGCGGGCAAGGTCGGGCTGGCCTTTGGCCAGATACAGCTCTGCCAGTTGAACTTTTGCGCGCGGGTAAGCGTGGTTGGCGGTGACGTGTTGCCAGACGCCGAGGGCGTTGTCGGCTTCACCCAGCGCCGTGAGCGTTTCCGCGAACGCCATGGTAGTGTGGCCGTAGTCGTGTTTCGGATTTTCCCGCACCACCCCTTCCAGCAAGGGCCTTGCTTCGGCGGCGCGTTTCTGGCGGAGCAGGCATTGGCCGAGATGGGCGCGGGTGTCGAGATCCTGCCCGTCCCGCTCCAACGCGGCGCGATAGCACGCCTCGGCCTGCTCGAGTTTGCCCTGCTGAAAATGCACGTCGCCGAGCTGCGAGTGATGGTGCGCCTTGTCGAGGTGATGTATCTGCGCCTGCAGTTCCTTGATGCGGCGGCGATTCTGCGCCCCGGGCAGTTCAAAACCCCGCGTGGCCGGTGAATCGCGGAACATGTAGAAAAAATACCAGAGCGTCGAAATGCCGGGAAAAATCAGCAGGATACCCACCCAGATCCATTCGCGCCGCCGGATCGCGTCCACGATCATCCAGAGGTTGAACAAGCCCACCAGCACTGCGCCTCCAAGGTAGAGCCAGGATTGG
>JADLHS010000623.1 GCA_020848635.1 Limisphaerales bacterium | reverse complement strand
GTCCTGCATCACGCTGGTTCAATCGCGGTTCGAATCCGCACGTTGGCTGTAAACCAACTCCATTGGCTGGAGACGGGAGCAATCCCACCACGGTTCGGGACAGCCAGACCCGCGCGCAAGCGCAGCCTGAAGTCGGCTTTGTGAACATTGCGCGAGCAATCTTCCCGCCGGCGGATGGTGGTCTGCTGTCTCGGACTTCCACTTTATCAAAAACAAGAAAGGAAACATATGAACAACGACATCATCATCGCATTTGGCCTCACAGCGGGCCTCATCCTGCTCATTTTTGCCGCAATCAAGATTGCGCAATTCCGCCGCGCGTTTCTCGTGCCGGAAGGTTACGCGGGTCTGCTCTATCAAAAGGGGAAGTTCGTGGAAGTCCTTCACGCTGGTGAGCACGTTCGCTGGGGTCGCAAGTTCACGCTTGGCGTGGCTGACCTCCGCAAAACCTCGCTGCTGGTGGCCGGCCAGGATGTTCTGACGTCGGACAACGTCGGCATCAAGACCAGCCTGCTCGTCACATACCAAGTGACCGACCCGGTCAAGGCCGCCCACGAAACCCAGAACTGGCAGGGCGACCTCTACAACGCCGCTCAAATCGCGCTTCGCGCCGTTGCGGGTGGCGTGACAATTGAGGGGTTGCTCGGCCAGCGGCTCGACATTGGCGCGCAATTGCTCGCCCGGGTTCAGCCGGACGCTGCCAAGGTCGGCATCAACGTCACGGCGGTCGAAGTGAAAGACGTATCGCTTCCGAATGACCTCAAGCGTGCCTTTGCCGATGTGCTCAAGGCGAAGCAGGAAGGCCAGGCCGCACTCGAACGGGCGCGGGGTGAAAGCGCCTCGTTGCGCAATCTTGCTAATGCGGCCCGGGTGCTCGAAGGCAATCCGGCGTTGCAGAACCTCCGCCTGATGCAGTCGCTCACGGCGGCACAGCACGGAGGCAACACGCTCGTACTCGGTGTGCCAGGCTTCCTGCCGTTGAAGAACGGCAAAACAGGTTCACCCAAACATAAACCGGAGGACGGAGCAAGTTGACCAATGCGGGCGGAGACGAAAGTTTCCGCCCGCACTCTCACAACACTCAATCAAACAAAAGAAACATGAAACCAATTCTTGAGAACAGTTATGAAGAAAAGATCAAGGCAAGGCCTCCGCCGGTTCACGGTGGAGGTCCGGTCCTGGGGAAACTACGTCGAGCGAATCGCTGACCTTGAGCGGACGCTGGCGAAGAAACCCAGAACGCTTCAAATCGAAATCATTGGCACGGACGAAATTCCGGCGGACGTCGCATTGCGATTCCGCACGGCGCTGATGAAGCGTTCGCCACGGACGGGGATTGTTACGAATGCGCATTCCAGTCTGCAGGGTGGCTCGGTGCTGCTCTGGCTGCTGGGCGACAGCCGGACGATTCGCGACGATGCACGACTCTATTTTCGCCGCACCACGTGGTCCGAAGAGGACGAGGTGGAAGAGAATGGAGGCCCGGACGAACCCGTATATCGCGACTCGTATTCCGCGATAGACCCGGACGAGGGTGATTACGCGCGAGTGCTGCAGCTCATCAATGAGTTCCTGCCGGTCAAAGAAATGGCCGGACGACTCATCGGTGCGCTGGTGCTTCGGCAGTTCGGTCTGATCGAGAATGAGAAGGTGGATGATTTTCTAGCCACCGTGTTCTCGAAAAGTTCAGAACTGACCGAAAGCTCTATGAACGCAACCACTCGGCTGCGCGTTCGAAAAAGCGAGCGACCTCGTGCGCGCCAGTTAAGGAAATAACTCGGGTTCAAAGACGCCAAGAGGCATCAACGCGAGCGGAGGCGAGAGCTTCCGCTCGCACTTTAATTTTGTGAATTTCAGAATTGTTCAACATAAATACGGTCATGCGTGTCCACATTCTCAGCGATCTCCATTGGGAGTTCGCGCCGTTCCAACCGAACAAGGTGGACGCCGAGGCCGTTGTGCTCGCGGGTGATGTCCACACGGGCAGGACCGGAATCAAATGGATATTGCAGGCCTTTCCGGACCGACCGGTAATCTACGTTTTGGGAAATCACGAGTTCTATGGACAGAAGATCCCGAAGCTCGTCGATGAAATCAAAGAGGTCGCTCAAGGCACAAGCGTGCATGTTTTGGAGAACGACTGTGCGGAGATCGGGGATGTGATATTCCTCGGGGCGACGCTTTGGACAGATTTCCGTTTGTATGGCGATCCAGTTCTCGCGGAAGTGACGGCGCAAACTGGAATGACGGATTTTCGACGGATTCGCGTGACGCCATCCTACCGGCGTTTCCGCCCGAGCGACGCGCGACGGATTCACACGCATTCGTTGGAGTGGTTGACCCAGCAGGTCGAGCAGGCACGAGGCAGGAAGATATTGATCGTCACTCATCACGCACCGAGCCCTCAATCAATACCAGCGAGGTTCCAGAGCGACCCGTTGAATCCGGCGTTTGCATCCAACCTCGACTCATTCATCTCGGGATGCGGAGCAACCTTGTGGGTTCATGGACATATCCACCACCACTCGGACTACGCGATTGGCTCAACGCGAGTAGTGGCCAACCCGCGTGGGTATCCCTCCGAGCCGCACATAGGTTTCGATCCCGCACTAGTGATCGAAGTTTAATCAAGTCCCGTTAGCCGAATAGCTCAGGCAGTGGTCTGCAAAACCACGTATGCGAGTGCGAATCTCGCACGGGACTCCATTTCCGGGCGTTGTGCCGTGCTCGGCATAACGGGCATAGGTGTTGATAGATACACGTCGGTCTTCCAAACCGGAATAGTCGGCGCGCTACCGACATGCCCGTCCATTTCCCAAGTGAATCAGGTGCGTCGGCAGAGACCCCGCACGGTCGAAGTAATGGCCGGACATCCGATTCTGTGCGCTTGGGATTCTTTTCCGCGACACGAAATCCCGGTGTCGATCAGAACTTCACAGATCTGGCCGCGGTGGTTCAACTCCGCCTTCGCGTCGCGGTCTTCGCAGACGGCCATCAGGGTTGCAAACTTTGACAGTGAAGTCCCGGCTCTTAACCGGCGAGAACTCGGTGCGAATCCGGGGCAACCCACCAATTTCTGCATCCGTGGTGAAAATTATTATCATGCTCCGCTTCGAACGGAGAGTTTGCAGGTGGGAGTCCTGCCGGATGCACCAATTCACGGGCATGTGGTTTAACCCGAATAGCAGAG
>JADLHS010000622.1 GCA_020848635.1 Limisphaerales bacterium | reverse complement strand
TCATCGTGAGCTGGTTGAAAGTGTTTGGAATCACGGTCTCCGGCACGGGAAAAATCTTTGCCGGACTGGGCTGTCCGAATGGCTGCGACTTCTGCTGCACGTCCCATTTCTTTTCCCGCAAACACATCAAGCTGCTGCCGGAAGGCAAAGACATTTACGCCGTGGCGGAACGTTACCTCGACCTGGATCCCAGCCTCGTCTTTCTGATTCTGGACGAAGATTTCCTGCTCAACAAAAAGCGCGCGATGGAATTCCGCGAGTGCGTGATCAAGGGCGGAAAGAAACTTTCGATCTTTGCCTTCTCCAGCATCAAGGCGATCAGCCAATACAAAGTGGAAGAAATCCTGGAGATGGGTATTGACGGTTTCTGGATTGGCTACGAAGGGACGCGATCGAATTATGCCAAACAGCAAGGCCGGCCGATCGCGGAGATTCTCACTGAATTTCGCGAGCACGGTCTCACCGTGTTGACTTCCATGATCGTCGGGTTTGATTACCAGAATCAGGAGGTGGTGGCGGAAGAACTCGCCGGGCTGATGAAGCTCAAACCGTCGCTGGCGCAATTCCTAATCTACGGCCCGGTGCCCGGCACACCGTTCCATGAGCGCATCATCAAGGAGAACCTGTTGCACGACATTTACACCACCGACAAGGACTTGTTCTACCGGCGGGCGGACGGCTTCCGCACCATGATCAAACACCCGACTCTTTCACCGGAGCAGATTGAGAACATCCAACGCTGGTGTTTCGAGCAGGATTTTCAGCGGCTCGGCCCCAGCATTTACCGCGTGCTCGAAGCGCGCTTGCTCGGCTACCAAAAACTCAAGCATTCCTCGAATCCCATCCTGCGCCAGAAGGCCGAATACTACGCGACGGAGTTGCGGGTGGCCTACCCGGTGTTTCTCGCGGGCAGACTGCTCGGCCCTAACGCTGCAGTGCGCCGCTGGATTGGCGATTTGGAGCGGCGCATTCATGCCGAACTCGGACGGCCCACTTTCGGCGAGCGCAGCAAATCCGCGTTGGCCGTCGGGGCTGCGCTTTGGACCGCGCTGACGTTGAAACTTGACTGGTTTCAGCATCCCAAACTGATTCGCACCACCTATCGCCTGCCCGACAAACGCTGGGGTGCGTTTGAAATGTGGGAGGAACTCCATCGCAAGATCGCCTCGCCGGATTTTTCCATCCAGGTCGAGTTGCAACACGCGAAGCAACAAGTGTGGTTGCGACTGGAAGGCGCATTGTCCGCAAACGAGGCCGAAGGGTTGGCGCACCGAATCAGTGAATCACTGGCCCGGAGCAAGAACCGCCTCGTGCTCGATTTCAACAAATTGCATTGGGATCCGGCGACCGACCTCAAGCCGCTGCGCGAGAAGCTGGCGGACTACCGTTCGCGCATCCGCGTGGTGCTGCCCGAATTGTCGGCGACCCATCCCGAACTGCTGCTGGTGGCCGGCATGTTTCACCACTACCACGACTGAACGCCCATGCTGCGGCGGAATCCGTTGAATCTTTCTCCAACAACAAACAAAACAAAAACTATGACAACGACAAATCAACTTGGACCGGATCGGATGCTGGACGTGCGGGAAATCCCGTGTTCCATCAAACACGGATTGATCATTCAAACCTTCGTTGACCTCAAGGTGGGCGAACATTTCATTCTACGCAACGGCCACGATCCCGTGCCGCTGCGTTACCAGTTTGAAGCCGAATTCCCGGATTCGTTCACTTGGGAACACGTCCACAATTTGCCGGAAGATGTGGCGGTAAAGATCACCAAAGTGAAATGGGTCGTTCCCGGACTGCCCAAGGCGGTGACGGGTTCTTGCGGAAACCACTGAGACGAAACTTTCCGGCGGCAGCCAAGTGATTTCTTGACCCAAGTCAAGGCACTGGCCGCCACCGGGCCTATTCTCTAACCACCGATGAAGATTGCGCCGATCTATTTGTCAGGTTTTGTCGCTCTTTCCGCCGCGACAGTTGCACTCCAAGCCCAACCCGCATCTCCTGCCCCGACGAGCGCGCCCGATACCCTGACCGCTGGACGCGCGGTGTATGATCAGCACTGCGCCGCCTGCCACGGGTTGACTGGCGACGGCAACGGGCCAGCGGCCGTGTGGCTCTATCCCAAGCCGCGCAACTTCAGCGCCGGGCTGTTCAAGATCAAGTCCACCCCGGGCCAGTCTCTCCCAACCGACGAGGATTTGTTTCAATCCGTCACCCGCGGCTTGGGGGGCAGTTCGATGCCGAGCTTCTCGTATCTCACCGAGCCGGAGCGACGCGAGGTGGTGCGATACGTCAAGCACCTCACCGCGCGTGCGGACGCGTCCGGCAAGCTCGTCAATCTGTTCGATCAGGCCGCGGCCAGTGGCACGCTGGCCGAGCCGGTTGCAGTGCCCGCCGAACCCGCGATCTCCGTGCAGGAACTCACGTTGGGGCGCGAGGTGTTCAAGAAAATGTCTTGTGCGCTCTGCCACGGCGAAACCGGCGCGGGAGATGGAACGCAAGTGCCAACGCTCAAAGACGCTTCCGGCCTTCCAATTCGTCCGCGCGATTTCAACACCGGCCTCTTTCGCGGTGGTCACACCGGGCGCGATCTCTATCTCCGCATCTACAACGGCCTGCCCGGCACGCCCATGATTCCCTACGGCAGCGAAACCTTGAAGCCCGAGGAACGGTGGGCGCTGGTCCATTATGTGCAGTCGCTTCGGCGCACGGATGTAGCGGTCAACGATCTGCTTGCGCCAGAGGACAGTGCGGTTCGGGTGAAAAAAGTGGCAAAACTACCCACCGACCCGATGGATACCGCATGGGAATCGTTCGACCCCGTGCGTGTGCCGTTGAATCCGATTTGGCCCGAGCCGAACCAAGTCTATGCCGTCGCGGTTTCCGCCGTGACGGACGGAAAGAAACTCGCCGTGTTGCTCCAATGGCGCGACGCGTTGCCGCAAAACACTGCCATCCGCGTGCAGGATTTTCAGGATGGCGCGGCGCTCCAGTTTTCGCTCTCCGGCAGATACGGTTTCCTCGGCATGGGCGACAAGGATAATCCCGTCAACCTCTGGAGTTGGAAGGCCGGTTGGCAGGCGGAGGCCGAGGGCGGCAGCACTCCTGACATGGACTCAGTTTATCCGTCGATGCACACCGATGCTTGGACGTTCACCAATTACAGCACGGCCGTCAGCGCTGGCAATGTGGTTTCGCAACCGCACAAGTCGCCCATCGAGGACGCCAACGCCGCTGGCTTCGGCTCATTCAAATCCCAACCGATCAAGCAACAGAACGTCGCAGGCAAAGGCATCTGGCACGACGGCTTTTGGAACGTGATCTTCATCCGTGACCTGAAATCCAAGGATGCGGACGACGTGAAATTTGTCGCGGGCAAGCCCGTGCCGGTGGCGTTCGCCATCTGGAACGGCGAGCAGCACGACCGCAACGGACGCAAGATGATCAGCAACTGGTATCAACTCATTCTGGACGACCGCAAAGGCAGGACCGCACAACGTTAAACAATAATCTCATGAACAACCCCATGAACGACAATCTTTCCCGCCGCTCCTTCCTCCAACGCAGCGGTCTCGTGGGCGCGGGCATTACCGCAGCGCAATTCCTTCCGCTCCGCTTTCTCCAGGCGCAGCCCACCGACGACGTGCTCAATCCGTTGGCGCACTATCCGAATCGCGACTGGGAGCAGATTTACCGCAACCAATACGCCTACGACCACCAGTTCTCCTGGGTCTGCGCGCCGAACGACACCCATAATTGCCGCATCAAGGCGCACGTCCGCAACGGCGTCATTGTCCGCCTCGGCGAGGAATACGACATCAACACCTACACCGATCTCTACGGCAAGCACGCCACGGCGAACTGGGGCAACCGTCATTGCGCCAAGGGTTACACGTTCCATCGCATTCTTTACGGGCCGTATCGCTTGAAGCATCCCATCGTGCGCCGCGGTTGGAAGCGCTGGGCCGACGACGGTTTTCCGACGCTCACGGCGGAAGTGAAGGCGAAATACAAATTCGACACGCGCGGCACGGACAAGTTCGAGCGCATCTCGTGGGACGAGGCGTTCAGCTACATTGCCAATGCGATGAAAGCCATTGCCACCCGCTACTCCGGTGAGGCGGGTGCAAAGCTGCTGGAATCGCAGGGCTATCCGAAGGAGATGATCGAAGACATGGGCGGTGCGGGCACGCGCACCATCAAGACGCGCGGCGGCATGGGGTTGCTCGGCGTGCTCGGCAAATACGGCATGTATCGGCTGTGCAATTCGCTAGCGCTGCTGGACGTTCACGTGCGCGGCGTAAAACAAGAGGACGCCAAGGGTGGCCGGGTCTGGTCAAATTACACCTGGCACGGCGATCAAGCGCCAGGACATCCGTGGGTGCATGGCTTGCAGAACAGCGAGTGCGATTTCAATGATCTGCGGAACGCCAAGCTGATCATCATGAACGGCAAGAATCTGGTGGAAAATAAAATGGCCGATGCCCACTGGTTCGTCGAGTGCATGGAACGCGGCGCGAAGATCGTGGTCATTGCGCCTGAATACGGCGCGCCTTCCACCAAGGCGGATTATTGGATTCCCGTGCGTCCCTCCACCGACGCGGCGTTGTGGCTCGGCGTGACGCGGCTGATGATGGATAACAAGTTGTATGACGAGACGTTAGTGAAGCGTTTCACGGATTTCCCGCTGCTCGTTCGCACCGACAACGGCATGCGACTGCGCGCCGCCGAGGTGTTTCCCAACTACACCAGCACGCTGCCCGCTGAAGGTCCGAGCAAGAAGGTGCAGGGCATCACCGACGAACAACATCAGAAGCTCGGCGACTTTGTGGTGTGGGACGCGAAATCAAATTCTCCCAAAGCGCTCACGCGCGACATGGTTGGC
>JADLHS010000621.1 GCA_020848635.1 Limisphaerales bacterium | reverse complement strand
GCGACGAATCCCTTGAGGCTATGCTCTGAACCGGGTATACCTCCGATGCATGCAACCACCGAGAGTCCTCGCGCACGGCTGGAAACCGAAGCTTCTACCTTTTGTTTTCCTGCTCGCGGGCGTGTTCGCCGCTCATGCGACTGATTTCCATGTCGCCCTCAAAGGCAAGGACTCCAATCGCGGCACCCGATCGTCGCCGTTTGCCTCTCTGGAGCGGGCGCGGGCAGCGGTGCGTTCGCTCAAGCAAAGCAGCGGGTTGCCAGCGGACGGAGTGACGGTTTGGATTCAAGGCGGAGAGTATGCGCTCGCCTCCACTTTCGAACTCGGCCCGGACGACGGCGGGGAAACAAACCGCCCGGTGGTTTATCGCGCGGTTGAAGGGAAGGAAGTCAGATTGGTGGGCGGCCGCCCGCTGCCCGCGAAGGCGTTCCAACCGGTCAGCGCGACGGAGATGCTCCAGCGGCTCGAGGTGGCGGCCCGCCCGCATGTCCTGCGCGCGGATTTGCGGGCCCTGGGAATCACCAACTATGGCACCTTCCCGGATCAATTCAGCGGCGCGGCTTTGGTGCCCGAGTTGTTCTTCAACGACCAGCGCATGACGTTGGCGCGCTGGCCGAATGAGGGGTGGGCCGAAGTCAGGAAGGTGATCGAAAGCGGCCCCGCGCCGTGGCGCAACCACGCTTCGGACAAGCTGGGCGCCTTCACCTACGACGGCGACCGTCCGGCGCGCTGGCGGCAAGCGCCCGCCGTCTGGTTGCAGGGTTACTGGTGTTTCGACTGGAGCAGCGAAACGATCCGGGTGCAGAACGTTGACACCAACGATCACCGCATCACGCTTGCGAAGCCGCATGTTTACGGACTGGGAAGCGGCAATCCGGGCGCGCGCCGATTCGTCGCGGTGAACCTGATCGAGGAGTTGGACCAACCGGGCGAATACTTTGTGGACCACGACTCGGGTGGGCTGTTTTTCTGGCCGCCCGCGTCCCTGCGCGGCGCGCGCGTGGTGTTGTCCACCCTGACGCAGCCGGTTATCGCACTGCGCAACGCATCGTTTGTCACCCTGCGCGATCTTACTATTGAGGCGTGTGCGGGGAACGGGATTGAAATCAAGGGCGGGCAAAACGACAGCATCCTCGCCTGTCGCGTTCGCAATACGGGCATGGATGGCGTCGTGGTGGAAGGCGGCACGCAACACCGCGTGATGGCTTGTGACATCTTCGATACCGGAATGTCCGGCCTTCTGATCGGCGGGGGCGATCGCAAGACCCTCACGCCGAGCGGGCATGAAGCGGCGAACAATCACATCCATGACGTCTCGCGCCGCCAGCGGACCGCCGCCTACCACGTTCGTCTCGCCGGTGTCGGCGTGCGGCTTACCCACAACCTGCTCCACGATGGCCCCCACCAGGCCATCGGGCTCGCGGGCAATGACCATCTCATCGAGTTCAACGAAATCCATCACACGGGCATGGAGACCGACGATTGCGGCGCCTTTTACATGGGGCGGAATCCGTCCGAGCGCGGCTCGATGCTGCGTTTCAATTACTGGCATCACATCGGCAGCACGCGCAGTCATGGCAGTTGTGCGGTGTATTTCGATGATGGTGCGGGCGGGCAGACGGTATTCGGCAACATTTTCTATCGGGCTGCCGGCGGCGGTTTTGGAGCCGTCTTCTCGCACGGTGGGCACGACAACACGGTGCGCAACTGCGTCTTCATTGAATGTCCCCTCGCGCTTGGCAGCGCGCCGTGGGACGACAAACGCTGGAAGGAGTACCTGAACGAACCGCTGTGGCAGGAGAAGCTGCTCAAGGACGTGGACATCACCCGACCGCCGTACGCCGATCGCTATCCCGAACTGAAAGGCTTCATGGAATTTGCCGGCGCGCCGCGCCGCAATCACGCCCGCGCCAACTTGATCGTGAAGTGCCGCGCTGTGCAGACTGGCAACTGGGACGTAACCGACAGTTTCGTAACCGACACCGATCCGGGCTTCGTCAACGCCGACCGATTGAATTTTCAGCTCCGCAACGACTCCGCCACCTTCTCGGAGATACCCGGTTTTGAGAAGATCCCCTTCGAGCAGATCGGTCTGCAACAAGATGAATTTCGCCGCCGTACCGTGAAGAGTGGACCCTGAGGCCGGGAGCTATGGCGAGCACTTCAGTAAATTTTTGATCAAGGTCCTGCGGAGGCTACCGGCTCTTAGCTGAAGATCTCTCAATGATCCAAGAGGTATCGCGGGTTCCGCTGGCAGCGATAAAGCCATTGTATTGAACCTTTTTCACCGGAACAATCGTGCTGGCGTCTTGCCATTTCTTGATTTCCGCGTGGCCGTCGGCAAAACCAAAACCGCAGGCGCCATTGTGGTAGCTGGCCGGGAGATCAACCCAATTCTTGGGGTCGTTCACGTTGATGATGGTCCAGCCGTCGTTGATGCTGTCGGGATGTTCATCCACAAATACCCACAGATTGGCCGGCGCGGGTTTGATAATGTCGCTCATTTTGTCGTACGCCCACCAGCCCGTGGCGCCGTGCGCATCGCCTGACTTGTGTTCGCCTCTATAGGCGCCGCCTTCGATAAATCCATTCATCCCGACACTCCGAACCCGGGGCAGCGTGGCGTTACCCTCCCGGCACATGTAGATGTCCGCAGGACATTTGTAGATGCCAACGCTCTTGGTGTAGGAGCCAAGCACCGCTTTCAGAAGGAAATTCACATTGGTGTTGTCCGTGTTGCCGGGGTTGAAGTCCAACCATCCTGGGACCCAACTCAGGGTATAATCTTTCGTGCCTCCGTCCCGATTTGGTGCCAGCTTATTCTGGTTGTCATCCGCGTACATGATCCACGCCAAAGTCAGTTGCTTATTGTTCGACATGCAGGAAATCCCTTGAGCCTTGGTTTTGGCCTTGCTCAAAGCGGGCAGAAGCATGGCCGCCAGAATGGCAATAATGGCGATAACCACGAGGAGTTCAATCAGTGTAAAAGCGCCTTGCAACGCTGGTTGTTGATTTGAGGAATGAGCTTTGACGACGGTTTTGTTTCGCATATTGATTGCTTTCTTACGGCGGCTTGTTGCAACTATGTTTATCACCAGTCGGATTTCTTCGCAAGCCGGCCTTTGACCGCGATTCGTATTTGGCAGCCCAAACCCTCGGGCTGATCGTTCACGAAATTGTCCGTTGGCGAACTTGATCTCGACGCTGCCGCAGCTTTCGTGAACATTTCTCCGCCAATCGCATGAAAACTCCGATGAAAAGCAATCGTGCTGCCGTTCAGACCATCTTGTTCTCCTTGCTCGCGATCAACCTCATGGGGGCAAGCGAGGATGGCTTCCGTTCCCTCTTCGATGGGCGATCACTGGCCGGATGGGAAACACCCGATGCGAGTTATTGGGTTGTGGATGCGGGAGCGATTACCGGTCGCATTACGAAGGAGCATCCGTGCCCGGTGAACCAATATCTCGTGTGGCAGGGCGGCGAGCTGGCAGATTTCGAACTCAAGCTCAAGTCGCGCGTGAACGGCGAGGGTGGCATCAATAACGGCTTCCAATTCCGCAGCCGGCTGCTCCCGGATCACGACGTCTGCGGCTACCAAGTGGACAATAATCTCCAAACGCCTTGGCTCGTGCGGCTCTACGACGAGTTTGGCCGTCACACGCTGGCGTGGCGCGGCGAAAGGGCGGACTTTGATGCCGAGGGCAGCCGCGTGATCACGAAGCTCGCGGAGGCCGAAGGCCCGGCTTGGTTTCGCTTGGAAGACTGGCACGAGTATCACCTGACTTGTGTTGGCCCCCGAATCACATTGCGCGTGGATGGCCGGCTGGCCGCGGAAGTCGAGGACAACGATCCCCGACGCCGGGAACTCCAGGGCATCCTGGCGCTCCAGTTGCACAGCGGTCCGCCCACGGTGGTGAAGTTCAAGGATATCCGCCTCAAGGTGATCAAGGCGGCCACGAAGCGACTTAAAACGGGTCGCTTTCTGGTAACGCCACGGCAGCTGGCGCTACGGCGGGAGGCGATTGCCTGGTGGCCGTTGGACACCGGCGGTCATGGCGCGCAACCGCCGCTGCGGCACATTCCCGGCTGGGAAAAGTTCGAGCTGAACGTGCGCGCGGCCGGCCCCGGCGCAAGCGCCAACACGGATGTGGTGGTCCTTGACGGTGCTTACTTCGATGCCGGCCCGGATTTGTCGGGCGGCACGGAAGCGCTGACGGTGTATGTGCGGGCGCGAGATCCGCGCGGCGTCTGGGACGCGGCGTTGTTCGGCAAGCGCGGCAGCCGCGAGCAGGTTCAGTTCAATCTCTTCGGCACGAATCTGCCCGAGACGCCGGGCGGCGACCTTGGATTTGAAATCCGAACCGACCGGGGCTGGGTGATGGTCAGTTTCCCGGTTTCACAGATCGCGGCCACCGCCTGGCTTGACTTGGTCGGCAGATTCGATGGCAAGACTCTGGACCTCTTCTGCGATGGCCGACGCATGGCCGGCAAGCCATGGAGCGGTGACTTGCAGAAGAATTCGGAACCGCTGCTGATTGGCGCGGAGACGGACGCGGGCAAGGTGGTCCGGCACTTCCGGGGGGAATTGGAAGCGGCCGCCCTTTGGTCACGGGCGCTGACGGACGACGAATTGGCGATGCTCAGCGGGGTGGAAAAACCCGGCAAGGCTGGACGTTGAAGAACGGAACCGCGCGTGGAATTCTGGCCGCTCTCTCAGAAAGTAGGAGACGACGTGAGGAGTCTCTAACTCATCCTTTTGGAACCGGAAAGATTTGAAACTCGTCACCTTGTTTCCTGCAAAGTGGGGAGTCTTCCAACGGCCAACTGCTCCCACGTCGGTGGAGCGAAGCGCGAATTCCCGCTCCAGCGTCACGAGGATGCGCTGGCCGCGCCGCGCTGCGGCACTTACTCCCTCTCCCCCGCCGAGGGGGAGAGGACTGGGGTGATGGGCCTCATGTTTTCGCAAAGTCGGTGACGATGGAACGGCACGAAGTTGTCCATCAGACCGGGTCAACCCAACTCCCGAATTAACACGAAGCGCCGCCCACCCGCCTCGTGGGAATTCGAGAAAAGCCGTGCAAATCGCGGCAAAACTTTCTGAAAATAGCCGTTGACTTTCCTTTGGGGGGGGGCACCATGCTGACGATTCGCTACAACGGAAGAAAAGGGAAACCAAAATGGCAAGTGCCCCTATTCCGAAACACGGCTTCAGTTCCCCGGGCTGCGATGGAAGGAGATTACCCAAGCACTGCTCTCACCGGGCCGCCCGCCCTCGAAGTGTTGCGGTAGAGATTGGAAATATATCAATACCAAGAACCGACCCCTTTCTGTCCGGATTACTCACCATACTACTACTGACATGTAGCGCCAGAATCTGTATTGCGGGCAGTTATGAAGCAATGGGTTACCTCACGTATACAGCTTTCAATGCTTCAGGCAATCCATCTTACAAGAATGTGATGATGTTCGACGTGAATGTTGGTGCAATTAACTGGCGGATCCGTACGGAGCCTGTGATCGAATGCGAGGGGGGCATAGGGTATTATGAGGCATCTCTCAGTACGAACGATTGCATATTAATGGTAACTGGTTTGGAATCGGCATACAAAAGCTCAGAATCACCGTTTCAGAGTTTGCGCACAAAACTCAAAGAATCGAAAAAAGACGATGTTTATTTTGCGACCGCCAACCCTAAAATCCAAACCGCCATTCCCAACTCGTTTTCGGGTTCAGCTGCGTTCAAGAAAATGCCAGTTACGTCCGAAAAGGCTACTGCTAATCTGGTGGACAATGTCGCTATTGCTGATGTACTGCAAAGCAAATATCCGCGAGTGGATCCGTCCTATGTTGCGTTTCTTTGCTTCGCCTTCACTCCGCCCAATGAACAAAAGGATGGTACAAACAAAATGCTACTTCAGATTTGGGATGATGGAAATCGACAAAAGACTCGCTTTCGACACGCTAGTTGGAACCAATTTGCGGAGCCCCCTCACCTCGTTTCGAGTGCGGTCTATGGTTGGGTGGGCAAACAAATTCTTCCGAATGGCACGCTAGAAGACATTAACACATCAGATGTAAGCAAACCGTTCGACATGGCGGCGCGTTATGATGTTGATGTCCCAACGAATTGCAGCGGTTTGAAGTTGCCTCTCAGTTTCAAACTCACTCGCTTCGATACGGAGCGGTCGGAAAACAAAGAACCGAAAGTAGTATCCACTGTTGTTGCTTCAGTAATTAAGGTCAGCCTTCTTACTTCAAATGAATCCCTGGAGGTCAAGGTGCCTGGCAAAACCTTTGTCAGCGATTACCGACTCTCCGCCGGAGAATTGAAGGGTGCACATCTCGGATACTTGCTCGATTCGAACACCCCACCCACTACAGAGCAAATTAAGCAAGGCAGCCTGTACAAGCGCACTTCCGAGATCGCTAAAACTTCCCCACCAAAGCCCTATTTGCGTTGGGCATTGCTCGCATTTCTGTTGGCGTTCCCAGTGGTTGCTATCATTTTCTGGAAGTATTTGGCTCGAACTAGAGAATCGAGCAACACGGTTCCATCGCAGTAAACTTTGAACAATGAACATAACAAAAAGGCAGAACCATGAAACGAACTACATTGCACATGAATAAATCGAACTGGCCAAGATGTTTCCAACGATTGATGACTATACCGATGGCGCTTGCGTTATTGCTATCGCTGTTTTCAGAGCAGTATATCGCTGACGCCTTCGCGGCCTG
>JADLHS010000620.1 GCA_020848635.1 Limisphaerales bacterium | reverse complement strand
TCATGGTGCATCGCGTGGATCACCGAGCCGGCGCCGAGGAACAGCAGCGCCTTGAAGAACGCATGCGTGGTGAGGTGGAACATCGCGGGTGTCGGGCCGCCGAGGCCGACGGCCATGACCATGTAGCCGAGCTGCGAAAGCGTCGAGTAGGCGAGGATGCGTTTGATGTCGTTTTGCTGGACGGCGATGAGCGCGGCGAGCAGCGCGGTGAACCCGCCGATCCACGCGATGACGGTCAGCGCCTCGGGCGTGAAGATGAAGAACACGCGGCACAGCATGTAAACGCCGGCGGCGACCATCGTCGCGGCGTGGATGAGCGCGCTGACGGGCGTCGGGCCTTCCATCGCATCCGGCAACCAGACGTGCAGCGGGAATTGCGCGGACTTGCCCATCGCACCGCAGAAGATCAACAGGCCGGCGAGCGTTGCGCCTGCGCCGAACAGCGCGGGATTTGCTTTGAGTTGATCCTGAATCGTCGCGAAGTCCAGCGAGCCAATAATCCCGAAGATCATCAGGATTCCCAGCATAAAGCCGAAGTCGCCAAGACGATTGGTGATGAAAGCTTTTTTCGCCGCGTCCGCTGCGCTAGGTTTCTCAAACCAGAAGCCGATGAGCAGGTAGCTCGACACACCGACCAGTTCCCAGAAGATGAACATCTGGAGGAAATTGTTCGAGAGCACGATGCCAAGCATCGAGAACGTGAACAGGCCCAGGCACGCGAAGAAGCGCGAGAAGCCCGGGTCGTCGTGCATGTAGCCGTAGGAATAAATATGGATCGCGCTGCCGACACCGGTAACGATGAGGAGCATCATCAGGCTGAGCGCGTCGAGCTTGAGGCCGAAATCGACATTCAAGCTGCCGATGGACAGCCAGTTGACGGAAAGTTCGCGCGCCTCCCAGCCGCCGAATTTGATCACCGCTAGCGTTAGGACGAGGCCCGTGACAATCGCGCCGATGGATAGCGTGGCGCTGACGGCTTTGTTGCGCAGGGTGAAAAGCGTGATGAGGCCCGCCGCGAGCAGCGGCAGGAACAAAACCAGCCAGATTAACGCTTCGAGTTTCATCCGTCAGAGTTTCATCGAGGTCAAATCTTCAACGTGCGCGGACTGCCGCTTGCGGTAGAGCGCCACGATGAGCGCCAAGCCGACCGCCACTTCCGCCGCCGCCACGGTGATGATGAAGAACACCATCACCTGGCCGTTGAGGTTGTCGTTGAACCGCGAAAACGAGACGAGCGCTAGGTTCGCCGAGTTGAGCATCAGCTCCAGCGACATATACATCACGAGCAGGTTGCGCCGCGTAATGACGCCCAGCAAGCCGAGCGCGAACAACAGCGCGCTTACCACCAAATAGTGTTCCAAGCCTACGTTCATTCTTTTTCCAGCGAGGATAGAGGATGGCGGATAGAGGATGGCAAAGACGGCGTGCGTTCGACGCCATCTTCCATCTTCCATCTTCCATCTTCGTTTCTCATTTAAGGTCTTTCTTGCTTAACAAAATCACGCCGACCATCGCCACGAGGAGCAGGAGCGAGACGATTTCAAACGGCAACAGGTAGTTCGTGAAAAGCATCTTGCCGAGCATGGCGGTGTCGCCGATGGCTGTTGGCATGGGCAAATCCTTGCCGGGCTGCGTCGCGAGCAGTGAGCGCACAAAGATGGCAACAATCGCGCCCACAGAAATCAGTCCCGCTATGAGGCCGAGCTTTTTGACTTTGCGCCGCTCTTCTTCTTTAAGGTCGAGCAGCATGATGACGAACAGGAACAGCACCATGACCGCGCCCGCGTAAACCAGCACCTGCACCGCCGCGAGGAAGAATGCGTGCAGCAACACGAACAATCCCGCCATCGAGATGATGGTGAGCACGAGAAACATCGCGCTTGTGACCGGATTGCGGCTGAACGGATTCGCGACGACGAGCACGCCGCACGCGAGCGTCAGAAACGCGAAGACGTAAAATAAAATGTCAGTGATTGCCATGCTCAACTGTTTGATTCCTTGCCTGCCTTGTCGCTCCGCCACGACTCATCCACCAACGGTCCGAACTGTTTGAACATCTCTGCATTCGCCTCAACTGTTTTGGCGGCAACGAGCACCCTAATGGCCTCATTCTTCCAAACTGGGAGAAGTCCAACTTGCTCCAGAAGTTTCTTTGTCTGCTCAACACGAGTTCCATCAACCCAGAAATTAAACAGAGACTTGTCGCTTTCCTTGTGCTTGAACCAGAAATAGCATCGCTTACCCATGTATATGCCCAAGCCGAATTTGAAATACTTCAGCTCCAGTTCGGGCAGCACTGACTTAACAAGTTTGAAAAAACTTTTGGCACAAGCAACGGTTGCGGGAGATTTTTTGAGCCACGCTTCTTCCGAATAAACCTCGTTTGGCTCTCCAGAAGAAAGAATCTCATCCTCTGGCTCTTCGTATGAATCGAGCACTTTCGTGAAATGGAGAACCTTCTTCCCATTTGCTTCAATCAAGTTGACCTGAACCGCTACAATCGGAATCGAAAGGCTCAAAAGCTGAATGACATTAAAGAACCGGCGAGTGACCGTTTCCGCAACCAGCACGGCATAGTGTTGGCGCTGCGGATAACGCCGCTTTTCCAAATCCCAATACTCAATCGTGCGAATGATGTGGCTTTCGTCAGTTCCGCCAAGCATCACCTCGACCTCATACATCGTGTCGGCTTCGGGGTTTTGAAGCAAAAGGTCGAGCCTGCCACCGCTTGATTGCCGTTTTTCACGCCGCACCAATTCCAAACTGCCAAGACCAAGAATGCTAGGGTCGGCAGCAATCTGTTCCTGTAGCCAATACTCATCCAATCCGCAGTTGCGGATGCTCAAAGTTTTTGAAATGGAAATTTCTTCTGGCATTTCAGTTACCTAAGCCTTCACTGGAAAGCTTTCCTGCTCCTTCGCTTCATCGGCTTTGTGCTTCCATTTCTGGACGCCCGCGTGGACGCCGCCGAGGGCGAGGAGTTTTTCTTTGTTGTAAATCATCTCCGCGCGGCTTGTGCCGGTGAGGGAGTAATCTTTTTGCAGGAAGATCGCTTCTTCGGGGCAGACTTCCTGGCAGAAGCCACAGAAGATGCAGCGAAGCATGTTGATCTCAAATTCCTTCGGCATCTTCTCCGCGTTCGCACGATCTGCGAGCTGACCCGCCGGTCCGGGCGGCGTGATCTTGATGGCTTTGGGCGGACAGACGAATTCGCAAAGCTGGCAGCTCACGCACTTGGTGTTGCCCTCCTGATCCTTCACGAGATACGGCGCACCGCGGTAACCCTCGGGCACAACCCATTTCTCTTCGGGATACTGCATCGTCACCTTCTTCTTCAAGAGGTGGCGCAGCGTAACCTTGAACCCGCCGATGATGGCCGGCAGGTAAAGCCGTTCCGCTAGGTTGAGTGGTTTGCGTTTGATGATCATTGCGCGCTCCTCCACCACAGCCAGACGGCCGTTACCAAAATGTTTGCCAGGGCCACGGGAATGAACCGCCGCCAGCCCAGGTCCATCAATTGATCATACCGGAAGCGCGGCCACATCCAACGAATCCAGACGAACATCACGAGGAACAGGAAAACTTTACCGAGGAAAATACCGATATGCAGCACGCCCCCAATCGGCGTGGTGGCCGGCTGATCGAGCCCGAACCACGGCAACGTCCAGCCGCCGAAGAACAGCGTCACCATCATGGCCGACACCAGAATCATGTTCGCGTATTCGCCCATGAAGAACATCGCGAACTTGATGGCGCTGTATTCCACGTTGTAGCCGCCGGCCAGTTCCTGTTCGGCTTCCGGCAAATCGAACGGTGTGCGGTTTGTTTCCGCAAAGGCCGAGACGAGGAAGATGCAGAACGCGAGGAAGGTCATCGGATTCTGCAGCGCGAACCAGTTCG
Organism: Limisphaerales bacterium; assembly: GCA_020848635.1. Taxonomy (GTDB): domain Bacteria; phylum Verrucomicrobiota; class Verrucomicrobiia; order Limisphaerales; family JADLHS01; genus JADLHS01. The sequence continues at coordinate 5,587 of JADLHS010000620.1, read as the reverse complement.
GCAGGACGCCGAGTTGGGTGCCGGTTTGCGCCGTGATGACGCTGCTCAGATTCAAGTTGCCGACATACAGAAAGATCGGGATGACGCTCATGCCCATCGCGATTTCGTAGGAGATCAACTGGGCCGTGGACCGGATGCCGCCGAGAAAGGGATACTTGGAGTTCGCCGCGTAGCCCGCGAGCACGATGCTGTAAACACCCAGCGACACGATGCCGAACGTGTAGAGAATGCCAACGTTCAGATCCGCGAGCACCATGGGCTGCTTGCCGAGCGTCGAACCGAACGGGATCACCGCGAGGTTCAGGATCGCAGGGATCAGCGCCAGCATCGGTGCGAGCGTGAAGAAAATCTTGCGCACGTGTGCCGGCGTCATTTCCTCTTTGAAGAAGGCCTTGATGCCGTCCGCCGCGGGTTGCAGCAAACCGAACGGGCCAACGCGATTGGGCCCGATGCGATCTTGAATCCACGCGCACAGGCGGCGTTCCAAAACCACGGTGTAAGCCACCATGAACATCATCACGGAAAACGCGCCGATGGCCTTGATGCTCGTGAAGAGCAGCAGGCTTTGCGTGTCGCTCAAACCGTTGAGCCAGTTGTTTACACTCTCGATCATCTTGTTGTCACCGCGGAGATGCTGGGCCGCCGAGTTGAGACAGAATTCAAAGCATTAAGAACCAGCCGAACGGCGTTGGCCGTTCCAAATAATTCTGCGCACGCTGTTAATTCTGTCTTCAATTTTCCTCTCTGCGTCTCCGCGGCTCTGTGGTTAAATTTTTACAGTCACTCCCGCATCACCCAATCCTGCCCAGGTGAGGCCGTTGAAGGCTGGAACATCCTTCGCCATCTCATTGAACAAACCTTCAATGGTCAGGAAACCGTTCTTGCTGGTGACGTTGTAAACCAGATCGTGCAGGAAATCCCATTCGGCGCGGGCCTCGCCCGGCGGCTGAACGGCCTGCATGAACTTCTGCACGCGACCTTTCATATTCGTGAACGAACCGCGCTTCTCGGCGTGTGCACAACCGGGCAAAACGTAATGTGCCTTCGCCGTTGTGGCGTTGGGCAAAATGTCGCTGACAATGAGCGTGTCCAGTTTGCCGAGCAATTCCGCGCTGATGCCGTGCTTCGTCACCTCTTCACCGAAGACGATGAGTGCCTTGATCTTGCCCTTCGCGATGCCGTCCGCGATCTTGGGCAGATTGATTCCCATCTCACTGAAGCAAATTCCCGTGAGCCGCGCTCCATTCGTGTTTGGATTCTTGTCGGCGCTGACGAGTAGTTTGTCGGCGTCTCCGGTGCGTTCGATGGAATCACTGATGGCGCCGAACGTCGCCTTGAGTTTGGCGAGCAGCCAGAGTTCTTCGTTGCTCTGTCGCGCCGAGGCGATGATGGCCACCGAACCGACTTGAGCTTGCTTGAGCTTGCCTGCGATTTCGCTGAGCGCATTAGTCCACGTTGATTTCTGGCCGCGTACCAAAACGGCCTTCAACCGATCCTCGCGCTGAATCCACTTGTAGTTCAAGCGACCCGCATCGCACATCCACGAGGCGTTGACCGCGTCATTGTCGCGCGGCGTGTAGCGATAGACTTTTTCTTCGCGCGAACTGATGAGGACGTTGCAACCCGTCGCGCAGCTCGTGCAAACGCTCTTGGTTTCCTTGAGAAACCAGACGCGCATCTGGAAACGAAAATCCTTCGATGTAAGCGCGCCCACAGGACAGATGTCCACGGTGTTCAGCGTGTAATTGTTATCGAACGGCAGGCCGGGGAACGTTGAAATCGTGTTATAGCTGCCGCGATTCACGATGCCGAGCGCGTCGTCGCCCGCGACATCTTTCGTGAAACGGATGCAGCGCGTGCAGAGAATGCAACGCTCCGCGTCCAGCATGATGCGCGGCCCGAGATCAACGGCTTTCGGCTTGTGAACCTTCGCTTCGACGAAGCGGCTCGCGCTCTGGCCGTAGTCCACGGAATATTCCTGGAGCTTGCACTCGCCGGCCTGGTCGCAGATCGGGCAATCGAGCGGATGATTGATCAGCAGCGATTCGAGTACGCCTTCGCGCATCTGCTTCACGCCGGGTGTGCTCGTGTAAATTTCCATTCCTGGCGAAATCGGCGTCGCGCACCCAATGGCCGGACGCGGCGACTTCGCGATCTTCGGCGTGCCGTCGGGGTTCATCACCGGCTTGCGATCCGGCCCGAGCGCCGGCGTGCCGAACTCGACGAGGCACATGCGGCAGTTGCCCGATACAGGCAGCTTTGGGTGATAGCAATAATGCGGGACATCCTTTTTCGCGATATCGCAGGCCTGCAGCATCGTGGTGGGCGCGAGCTTGCCCTGCCAATCCGGCGTGAGCTTCGGCACTTCGACTTCGCGCCCGTCCACCTTGACCTTGATCTTCTCGATCGCGGGCGGCGCGGGCTTAACTTCAGTTGCAGGTGCGGCGGACATTTATTTCTCGATCAAAAAAAGAAATTCCCGGTTCGGTATTTCGGCATCGCTAATCCACTCGTTGGTCCAGCGCATACAGGCCATGACATTTTTCCGATAATCCACCTCAAGCGTTTCAACGAGCCGTCCAACGGATGAAATAACGCCATTCAATTCCTCGGCTGTGGCCCGTCCGCCAGAACTGTAGGAAAGGATGATATGCTTTGCGCGCGTTGTTCGCAGCAACCGCGCTATCGCTTCAACGGCAACAAAGTGTCCAGCTTCGTTCTGACGAAAATCCTCAAACGCAGAGTTTGATACAGTGTCCGAAGTGTCCACGCGACGCTTGGCCTTGCCAAACACTTCCGGTTGGTCATTGAGACAAATCGAAGTCCAAAGATGATAATATGCCGAGTAACGCACTCGTGATGGCGGCATCTTTTCATTATTCGATCCATAGGGAGGATCGAAATAGGCGAGATCAATTTCGACCTTGGGTGCTAAATCAAAAATGTCGCCTTGATAGACGGCGTGGCTTTGAGTTTTCGGAATGAGTTTGGGAACATGCAGGCGCATCTTGTTGTAAGAGCGCGGTGACCAGTCGTTGAGATAGGAAGCAAAGTGGCCCAGCGTGCTGTCCACTTCGTCCATCGCCAGAATGAGGCTGGTCAACAGGACGGCCCTTTCAACCTCGGCGAGCGAAAGCCGATCAATTTCTTCGCGGATGGCGTCCAGCTTTCGCGTGTTGTGTTTCTGCCAGGGCTTTTTGAGATTGTCCTCGCCGATGGAGCATCCGCTATTGGGTTCGCCACCGTAATGCTCCGTGAACCAGCCATCTTTTCCCGGAAGCGCGTTGAGTTGGTCAACAAGCGGTTGGTAGTGCGACTCGGGATGAGGATTCAGGAGATAGCATGTGCCAAAAACTTTCGACCAGGCGGAAATGTCGTTGGCAATGACCCGATGACCAGCTTGTGCCAAAGCTTGTGAAACACGCGTCGTGCCCGCAAAGCCGTCGAGCACCGTTTCGGGATTCACCTTTTGGATGAGTTGGAAAATATGCGGCAGCAGCTTGAGCTTCGAGCCTGCGTATTTGATGCCTTCCGTTGCCGGGGCATCAACCACGAGGTTTTCAAATAGATTCAAGGTCTGCATGCTCACTTCAGATTCGAGCGACGTTTCTGTTCTTCGATGTCCGCCTTGAGTTGTTCCAAGGCGACCTCGTGTCCTTTGCTGGTTGCAATAAGAGCGTGCGAGAACAATTTCACCAAGACAAGGTTGTGCGAGTAATCAATCCATCCATTGGTAACACTGTCAAAATACTTGAGTCCGTTTTTGGTGTTTGTCCAAAGGCCGCGTTGCAGGGCGTTGGCCGTCCCGCTCCCGTATCGTACTTCGCAAACATAGTCACCATCGCCGTCGTGAAAGCGAAAGACTGGATGCTTGCGTCCGTATCCCGCTTCCTCCAAAGCGATGCGCGCGACGCGCTTTCTGGCAGTCTCGGCGTTAAAGACGAGAATGTTGCATCGCTGTTTCTTCTCGTCGTAGATCAGTGGCAGGACATTCATGCTACCAAACTCGGCGAAAATAGGGTCGGCCCAAACTTGGGCGAGGGCCTTACCTTCAATCACCGTCCCCAGCGTTTTGAGCCTCGGGAACATCTGGAAATGTTTGTCTGTGGAAAGCTGAAGCGGCCCGTCCCCATAAGCCTTCAGGCTGACAGGGAATTCCGCCTTCGTGATTTCGTTGATGATCTTGATGTCCTCCTCGCGTTCCTTCGCGCGGTAGAGGTCTTTGCCAACATGCACGGACTTGAAATCATACATGAACTGATTGATGAACTCCGCAATCGCGATCTCCGCCAAGTCGCCGTGCGTTTTGTTGCCAATCAGCCGCATGGTGAAAATGTTGCTCAACGTCGTCGTGATCAAATGTGGATTCTTGCTGATCAGCAATTTCAGCCGGGCTGTGAAATCATGATATGGCGACGTATGATTCACAAAGTTCGATGCTGCGGACTCGCCGCGATTTTCATTTCGTGCGTCGGGCCAGCGCCTTTGGCTTCCTTCGCGCGACGCTCTTCGTCCGCTGCGCCCTTGGCGACGAATTCATCTTTGAACTTCGCGACGAAACTTTGCACCGGCCACGAGCAGGCTTCACCGAACGCACAGATCGTCTTACCGCCGGGAATGTTGTCGGCGATCTTTAAGAGATACTCTGCGTCCTGCTTGCGGCCTTCGCCGTGCGTGAGGCGATGGAGCGTCTTGCTCATCCAGAGCGAGCCTTCGCGGCAGGGCGTGCATTGGCCGCAGCTTTCGTGGGCGTAAAACTCGGAGAGATTCGCCAGCGCGCCGACGATGTCCACACTGTCATCAATCACGATGATCGCGCTCGAACCGCTCATCGTGCCGGCTTGCTGGAGCGAGTCGAAATCATACGGCAAATCGAGCATGTCGGTTTCGACTTCGACGTCCTTACCTTCGTCCTTGCGCTTGAGTTTGAACTTCTCGCCCGCCTTCAAAACTTTCGAGGACGAGCCGCCGGGGATAACGGCTTTAAGTTTTCGTCCATCAAGCAAGCCACCGCCGAACGCGGGATCGTTGATGAGCTGGCCGATGGTGGCTTTGCCAACTTCGATCTCGTAATAGCCGGGGCGTTTCAGCTGGCCGCTCAAGCTCACGATGCGCGTGCCGGTGTTGTTCGGCGTGCCGAGCTTTGCAAATTCCGCGCCACCCATCGTGACGATGTGCTTCACATTGCAGAGCGTCTCGACGTTGTTGACGATGGTCGGACACATGTAGAGCCCGAGTACGGCCGGGAAATACGGCGGCTTGATGCGCGGATAAGGCCGCTTGCCTTCGAGCGATTCGATGAGGCCCGTTTCCTCACCGCAGATGTAAGCGCCCGCTCCGCGATGAACGTGAATCTCCAGATCGTAACCGCTGCCGAGAATGTTTTTTCCGAGGAAATTTTTCGCGCGGGCTTCCTTCAACGCCGCGTTCAGCAACTTCGCGCCCTTGGGCATTTCGCCACGGATGTAGATGTAGGCGAGCTTCACGTCGTTCGCGAAGCACGAGATGATCATGCCCTCGATGAGCTGATGCGGATCTTTGTGGATGATCTGGCGATCCTTGAACGTGCCGGGCTCGGATTCGTCGG
>JADLHS010000619.1 GCA_020848635.1 Limisphaerales bacterium | reverse complement strand
TTAGTCCGCACTCTTTTTTGAACCCGCTCACCCAAGTTTCCATTTGCAGATATTCAAGACTCCGCCGTCACTTGATGGCTCTACGCTCGTCCATCGGGAGGCAGCAGGTATGTGCTTGTGATTCGCTCGGAGCCAGTTCTTGCCGGCGAACGCGCCGAAATCGCGACACTCCTGACCGACGCCGTTGAGGAGTTGAAGCTCGTTATTCGCATGCTGCACCGTCGGCGAGTAATAAAGGAAGAACGGACGATGCCGGTTGGTTTCGATCCACGTCAACGCCTCGGCTTGCATGAGGTCGGGCGCGTAATCCAATTTCTCCACCGGGATGCCGGCGCCGAGTTTCTCGTAGTCCTTGCCGTCTTTCCGGAGTTTGTTGCGCAAAACGACGCGGCCTTCGTTCTTGATCAGGAATTCCGGCCACGCCACGTGCGCATGATATTGATCGAGAAATCCGTAGAAGAAATCAAAGCCCTGCCGGGTCGGGGCGGTGTCCGTGCCTTCCACGCCCAGGCCCCATTTGCCGACGAGGGCGGTGGCGTAGCCGGCTCTCTTCAAAACTTCCGCTACGGTCACATCCTCCGGTTGCAGGTTCTGTGGTGTGTAATCTGCAGGAAGGGCGTTGCCACGGACGCGCGTGTGGCCGAGGTGCTGCCCGGTCATCAGCACGCTGCGGGAGGGCGCGCACACAGTCGAGCCGGCCTAGAACTGGGTGAAGCGCAGCCCTTCCGCCGCCATGCGATCCAGGTTCGGCGTGGGCACGAGCTTCTGGCCGTAACAGCCGAGCTCGCCGTAGCCCAAATCGTCGGCCATGATCCAGATGACATTCGGTCGCTTCGGAGTTGCGGCGAGGGCCGTTATCGCAACCGCAACGGTGGCTAGTGTTGTCGTCAGGAATCGTCGCATCATGTTCAGGTGAGAGTTTCGGTTACACTGCGCCTCCGCGCAATCTTCGCCGGCAATTAGTCTCCGGGGCGTTCGGCCACAGGAAACCTCATTCGAGACGGTTTCTGGAATGGAAGCTCAATATGCATCAACTGTCGCCCGTTGCGCTGCGGTCGAAGCAGAATAATTGGGTCGCCCGCCTGGACTCTGGGTGAACGTCCGAGCAAACCATGCCAAGACCTGGCAATCACACGCCGCCGCCACATTCGGATCCACAAACCGGGTTGAATCCTCCTGAACATGAACTGGCTGCGGGACACCATGCCATGAGTTTTCACGTATTTTTCCTGAGAGAATTCCCCGGCGCTTGCCTCGGGCGATGCCCTATCGCACGCTGGCACCATGGTGCGAAGATTCTCTGCGCGCGTGATTGGCGCGCTCGCCACGGTCGCGACCCTGGCAGCTTGGGCCGGAATGCCGCCGAACATCCTCTGGATTGTCTCGGACGACCACAGTTGGCGGCACGCAGCGGTATACGGCGATCCGAACGCGCGCACGCCGAACCTCGACCGCCTGGCGGGGCAAGGCATGCGCCTCAACCGCGCCTACGTGATGTCACCGCAATGCCTGCCCTCGCGCGCATCGCTGATGACGGGGCGTGGCCCGGTGGCCATCGGCATGACGCGGTTCACTGCGGCGTTGCCGGCGGAGTGCGTGATGTTCCCCGAGGTCCTGCGCCAACGCGGATATTTTACGGCGCTGGCCGGACGACCGCACCATCTTCAAGGCTGGTCCTACACGACCAACATCCCGCCACTTTACGCGAAGCTCGGTCTGCTCACGGTCAGCAACCGCTTCGATTTCGTCCGCGAGTCCAACCACGGTACGGCGGAAAGCCGGCGGGACGAGTTCTTCCAACAACTGGATGAGTTCTTTGCCGCCGCACCAAGAGGCAAACCTTTCTTCCTCCAGTTCGGTTTGCTTGACCCGCATCGCGCCTTCAGCGACACGAATGCCAACCCCTACGGGCGCCAATACGATCCGGCAAGGCTCACGCTGGCACCGGATTTCCCGGACACGCCAGCCGTGCGCGCGGACCTGGCCCTCTATTATGGGATGGTCAGCCGGATGGATCACGATGTGGGCCGGGTATTGAAGGCACTCGATGATCGAGGGATGGCAACAAATACGATGGTGGTCTTCGTGGGTGACAACGGTGCGGCGTTGTTTCGTGGCAAGGGAACGCTCTACGAATTGGGCATCCGTGTGCCGCTGATTGTGCGGTGGCCCGGCGTGATACAGCCAGGCTCGGTTTCTGAAGAGCTCATCTCCGGCGAGGACTTCGCACCGACGATGTTGGAAGCCGCCGGACAACGCCCTTTGCCCGAGATGACGGGGCGCAGCTTCCTGAGGCTGCTCCGGGGCGAATCCGTCCCGGGCCGAGAAATGGTCTTTGCCGAACGTGGCGCGCATGGCGACCCATTGCCGAGCCACGCCGCGTGCCTGGACTTCAGCCGCGTAGTGATCACGCGCTCACACAAGTTGATCTACAACGCCACCTGGCAACTGCCCTACTGGCCGGTGGACTTTTTCAACCAGCCGTTCTGGCTGGAACTTGCGAAGCAGAACGAAGCCGGAACGCTTGACCCGAAATGGCGGTCGTTCTATTTCGCACCGCAACGGCCCATGTTCGAACTTTACGATCTGGCAAACGACCCCCACGAGTTGCACAACCTCGCCGGCAAGCCGGAAGCGGCCCGCGAGGAATTCCGGCTCAGGATGGCGCTGACAGAATGGATGTTGACCGAACGCGATTATCTGCCATTGCCCGCGCCGGACGCTCCCAAGGA
>JADLHS010000618.1 GCA_020848635.1 Limisphaerales bacterium | reverse complement strand
GGGTCTTTTTTGTCCCGCCGGGCCGCCGTACCGGGCGCCAACGCAGTTGTAAGCGCGCACTTCCAGTGCTGCGATACCACCTGGTGCGGATGGCGGCAAGCTTTCAAACCGAGTTCTCCTTTTGGACCGCCGCCACGGCATCGGCGACGGTGGTGAAGCGGTCAATCCCACCCAGTTTTGCGTCCACCCCTTCGCGGCGCAGCAGCTCCCGCACGGCGGAGCGCGTTTCGACGACATGCACCCGGATACCCCTGGCCGTGAGTTCGTCCGCGAGGCCCGCCAGCGTGTGCGCGCTCTGCAAATCCACATACGGAGCCGCGGAAAAATCAATGATCACCAGCTTCGGCGGCGGGGCTTCGGCGCGCACCCGTTCGGCAATCGTGTCGCGCACCGAATCCACGTTGAAATAAATCAGGTTCGCTTCGGGCCGGAAAATCAGCACGCCGGGAATCAGTTCATTGTCCGGATGCCGTTCGCGATCCGAGAAACGCCGCGTGCCCGGAATGCGACCGAGGAACGCGACGTGCGGACGGGCCGCCCGCCGCAACAGTTGCACGAGAGAAATGATCGCGCCAATCAGCACGCCACGCAGCAGGCCGGAAGTCATCACGCCGAGCAACGCCGTCGTCGCCACGACAAATTCCGATCGGCTGGCATGCCAGAGATGTTTGAGTTCCGACGCTTGGAACAGGCCGGCCACGGCGATGAGCACGATCGCAGCCAGCACCGGCTGCGGCAACGCGCTTAGGAGCGGGGAGAAGAATAAAACCACCATGAGGATGACGCCCCCGGCCAGCGCGGTCGAAAGCGGCGTGCGCGCTCCGCCGCCTTCATTGACCAAGGACTGCGACATGCCGCCGCTCACGGGAAACCCGCGACCGAGGCCAGCGGCCAGATTCGCGGTCGCCAGGGCGAGGAATTCCTGATTGGCGTCGAGGCGTCCGCCGTGCCGGGCGGTGAACATGCGGCCAATGGCGGCGGTTTCCACCGCGCCCAGCAGGAAACACGCGAACGCGAGCGGCAGCAGTTGATTCAGGTCAGCCCATTGAATCGCCGGCAGCCCCACCGCGGGCAATCCTTGCGGCACTTCGCCGAGCAGCTTCACCCCGTATTGGTCCAGTTCCAGCACCGACGAGGCCACAATGCTACCCATGACCACGAAGATCGCCACGGGCTTCGTCTTCAGATAAATTGTCCCCACAACGAGAATCGCCAGCGCCAGCCCGCCAACGAGCAGCGACGTAAGATTGGTTTCATTTAGATGCTTGAGAAAGTAGCCGCTGTTGACCCAAAAACTTCCGTGCTCCCCATGAAACCCGAAGAGTTTTGGCAGTTGGGTGCTGGCGAGGAACAAGGCCACGCCGCATTTGAAGCCGGTCATCACGCTTTCCGAAATGAAATTCACAATCGCGCCGGCTTTGACGAGCCACGCGACGAAAGCAATGCCCGCGACGAGCAAGGCCGTACCTGCCGCCAGCGCGCCGAACCGTGTCGTGTCGCCGCCCGCAACATCCCCGAGCGAGGCGCCAATGAGCAGGGAGATTGCCGAGGTCACGGAAATGGCCGTGTGCCGTGTGCTGCAGAACAACCAGAACGCCAGTCCGCCAAACAAGCACGCATAAAGTCCGGCCTGCGGCGGCAGATTCGCCAGTGACGCGTCCCCCAACGCCGCGGGCAGCAGATACGCCGCCAGCGTGATGGCCGCCACGACGTCCCCCCGCAGCCAGCTTTTATCATAGGTGCGCAGCCAGGTGAGGGCGGGACTCGGGAGTTTCATCTCATTGCTTTTCACTCGGAGCCGAGGCGTCAGCAGTCACGCCCGGGCGTCCGGTGGCGAACCATTCCGCCACGAGCCGGTAGCCCACCGCCAGCAGGGTGGGTCCGATAAACACGCCAATGAAACCGAATGCCAGCGCGCCCCCGAGAACGCCAAAGAAGATCAACAGGAACGGCATGGCGCTGCCTTGGCTGATGAGCCACGGTTTGACGAAATTGTCCACGCTGCTCACCCCCACGCCCCAGATCAGCATAAAGATGCCCCAACCCGTTGAGCCTTGATGGAACAGCCACAGCGCCGCCGGCAACCAAATCAATGGCGGGCCGACCGGCACGACCGAGAGGAAGAACGTCAGCAGCGCCAGCACGCCCGCTCCTGGCACCCCCGCGATGAGAAAGCCAATGCCCGCGATGACCGCCTGTACCAAAGCCGTGCCCAGGATGCCATACACCACGCCCCGCACCGTATGGCCGGCCACTTCGAGCAAGTGCTGGCCGCGTTCGCCGGCGATCCGCACCACAGCGGCGCTCAAGCGTTCCGCCGCCTTGCCGCCGTCGCGGAAGAGAAAGAATGCGATCAGGATGCTCAGCGCCAGTTCGAGCAGGCCGCGGCCCAACGCCAGGCCGCCCCGGAGCAACCAGCCGCTGAGTGGTTCAAGGAACCGTTTGGCTGCCGCCAGAAGCTTGGAGCTGTCCGCCGCGAGGCTTTCCCAGTACTCGGTCGCCTGCGGTCCGACCCCCGGCACCTTGGCCAGCCATCCGGGCGGTGCCGGCGGTCCGGCATCCATCCAGCGCTGGGTGGCCGTTGTGAGTTCTTTGACGTTCTCCCCCAAGGTCGCTCCGACGATGATAAACGGGAGCAGGATCACGCAAATCATGGCCAGCGCCATGAGCAACGCGGCAAGGGTGCGCCGCCCGCCGAGCAGCTTCACCAGGCGGCGATACACCGGCCAACTCGAAGCACTCAGCACCACCGCCCAAAGCAGCGCCGAGACGAATGGCAGCAGCACCAGCAGGCAGCCGCCGAGCAGGAGTGCGAGAATGATCCAGCCGAGATTCTGTTCGAGTTTGGAGCGGAGTGGGGTCATGGCTCATCTCCGGCCGCCCCCGCCGCGAAACGCCGGCCGCGGCGTGGCGGGAATCGAGGGCGTTGGTCGTTGGCTCGAGGCGGGCGGCCGTGCGATCGGTTGCTCCGGGCGTACCGGCCGATCCGGCCGGTCGGGCGGCGTGACGATGATATCCGGGTTGTCATAGTAGCCGCCGTAGTACCAAGGGTGGTAGAAGCCCGCGCCGTAGTAAACGCTGCCACTGACGCCGCCGCCGCCGTCGGTGCTTTTGCATCCCGTGAACAGGCCGAGTGCAAGGAACACCGCCGCGACCCTGAAAAGTTGTTTCATCGGGCTCATGGTTTCCGTTCTCCTTTCTCCAATCCCTCGGGCCATTCCAAAAGGCCGATGGCCGCGCCCGTCGGATCCGCAATCACCGCCACCTTGCTGTCGAAGCGTTCGGGGTTTGGCTCGATCAGTACCTTCCCGCCGAGTTGTTGGGCCTGCGCCACGGACTCGGTCACGCGCTTCACGCGCACGAACGGCAGCCAGGTGGGTTTCACCTGCTCGGCCGCGCGCGGGATTGTCCGTACGGTCGCCCGGGCATAGCCTTTACTGGTCAGCACGTAATCTAGCAACCGGTTGGTCCCGGTGTTTTCGACCACCTGGTAGCCGCCTACGGTGCGGTAGAACGCCGCCGCCCTTTTCGCATCGCGGCTCAGGAGTTGCACCCAGATCCAGTCGCCAGGTTCGGGCAGGAAATCCGGCGGATCGCCGGCACTGGACTTGACGACCCCAAACACGGCGCCCTCGGGATCGGTGAACACGGCCTGCTCGCCGCGTTTGGGCATCGGTTGGGGCGCGGCCAGCACTTTGCCGCCGGCCTTGGTCACGGCTCTTTCGGCGCGACTGACGTTGGCGACCGAGAGGTAACCGAACCAGCGGGGTTTGGCGCTGGCATCCGCAGGCTTGGGGCGCTGGAACATGCCGCACAGCGGTCGTTCATCATTGGCCGCAATGGTGTAATTACCCAGATCCTGAAACGTCCAGCCGAACAGCTGCGCATAAAATTTTCGCGCCACGGGGACGTCGTCGGTGACAAGGTCGGCCCAGACAAATTTACCCGGTAGCCGTGGGCTGCCGGAGATCGTCGTCAGCGGGGGCAGCACCGGTGGACGGGTTTCTTGTGCGATCCCCCGGCCAGTTAGGGTCAGGCTTAACGTCGCCAAGATAATGGCGTTGAGAACAGGGTTTGGTTTCATTGCGGTATTTCCGGCATGGGTCAAAGGTGACTAACGTTCACTGGTTCCTGACCATTCACACGCGACAGTGTCGGCGCGGCGGAG
>JADLHS010000617.1 GCA_020848635.1 Limisphaerales bacterium | reverse complement strand
ACCTTGGGCGGCTTCGCCAGCGGTCGCGGCTTCACCTCGCATCCCGTGATGGAACTGTTCTTCGATGGCCGCCCGCTCCCGTTGGCCCGCAGCCCCGGCTGGGTGACCATTGCCGAGGTGAGCGAACCAGCGTCGGAGAAGCTGAATGGCTTGGTTGGGAGCAAGGTGGGGCGGTTCACCTATGCGGGCGACCGTCCAGTACGCTGGGCGGCCGAACCCGAGCTGCTGCTCTACGGCTATTACTTTTTTGGCTGGGCGGATTCCTATGAGCAGGTCGCCGCGATTGATCCGGCGAAACGCGAGATTACACTCACGCCGCCCTACCACAATTACGGTTACCGCAAGGGCCAGCCCTTCTACGCGGTGAACGCGTTGTCCGAATTGGATGAACCGGGCGAATGGTTTCTCGACCGCGCTCGCAGCCGGATCCTTTTTCTGCCGCCGTCGAACCCTGACCATGCTGTGATCGAACTCTCGGTCGTGAACGTCCCGTTCGTTGAACTCAAGGATGCTTCGAATATCGCATTTGAAGGACTGACCTGGCAAATGGGCTGCACGGATGCGATCGCGTTTACCCGCGGCACAAACTGCCTGCTCGCTGGCTGCACCGTCCGCCAGTTTGCTGGGAATGGCGTCGTGATTTCGGGCGGCACGGGTGACGGCATCCTCGCCAGCGACCTTCACACGCTCGGTCGGGGCGGCGTGGTTCTGGTCGGCGGCGACCGCAAGACTCTTGCGCCCGGCGGGCACTACGTTGACAACTGTCAGATCTATGACCTTTCGCGCATTGACCATACGTACACGCCGGCCGTCCTGGTTTCCGGCGTGGGCCAGCACATAACGCACAATTGGTTGCATGACATCCCCAGTAGTGCGTTGCGCGTGGGCGGCAACGACCACGTCGTCGAATTCAATGAAATCAACCGGGTCGTGCTGGAAAGCGACGACCAGGGCGGTGTGGATATGTGGGGCGACCCAACCCTCCTTGGCAATGTCTACCGGCACAATTATTTTCATCACATCGGCAACTGGCGCCATCCGGACCAGTCACCCGACTGCGGCCAGGCCGGCATCCGCCTCGACGATGCCGTCTCTGGCGTGCTGATCTATGGCAATATATTTTACCGTTGCGCCTCCGGGAAACTGGGCTTCGGCGGCGTGCAGATTCATGGGGGCAAGGACAACGTGCTCGACAATAATCTGTTTGCCGACTGCCGCTGGGCGGTGAGTTTCAGTCCCTGGTCGGAGGCGCATTGGAACAGCTTCATCACGGCGCCCCGCCATGCGCCCGAGATTGATCCGGCCCGGTTCTCGGCGCGTTATCCGGCGATGGCGCGCCTCGACCAGGACATCAATGTGAACTGGCTGTATCGCAATGTGGTATTCGATTGCCGGGCGTTCCTGCATCGTAACGGTGGCGGAGTGCGGGCGTTCGACAACCTGACCACGACCAACAACCCGGGATTCGCCGATCCGGCCCGGGGCGATTTCTCGATGAAGCAACCGTCGGCTGACCTGGCCGAGATCGGATTCGCTCCCCTGCCCTTTGCCGAGATGGGGCTTTATAGCGATCCCTACCGCCGGCGTTTGCCCGAAAAGTTGATCCGGGCGCAGCGCGAAGAACAATGACGCGCCATACCCAATCAGGGACCTTTGCTGCGCGGGGTTTTCCCAATCCAAGCCAGCGCTTGCGATCATCCGTTTCGTCGTTCATCAGCAATGGCATCAAGGCGGACCTCGAAGCGAGGCAAGGCGTCGGCATCAGAACGGCGAGGACCCCAGAATGCATAGACCATTTATGAGCACCCTGCCCATCATCCTCGCACTCGCCACGTTGGTTGCAACGCACTCGCGCGCCGCCGAAGACCTGGCCATCGCGGATTTCGAAGGTCAGGATTACGGCCCGTGGATAACCACCGGGGAAGCTTTCGGCCCGGGTCCGGCGCACGGCACTTTGCCCGGCCAAATGCCCGTGGAAGGCTTCGAGGGCAAAGGTCTGGCCAACTCCTTCTACCAAGGCGATGGCACCACCGGCACCCTCACATCGCCGGAGTTCAAGATCGAACGCAAGTTCATCCACTTCCTGATCGGCGGCGGAAGGAATTCCAAAACGACCTGTCTGAACTTGCTGGTCGCGGGCAAGGTCGTCCGCACGGCCACCGGCCCGAATGACAAGCCCGGCGGCAGCGAAGCGCTCGCGCCGGCAGCGTGGGACGTGACGGAGTTCGCCGGACAGACCGCGGTCCTCCAGATTGTGGACCGGGCCCGGGGCGGTTGGGGTCACATTAACGTGGACCATATCGTCCAGACCGAACGCAAGCCGGTCGCGCTCATCGCGGACGAAAAGCGCGAGTTCAAGATCAAGCAGCGTTACCTGAACCTACCCATCAAGAACGGGGCGCCAAAACGCAGAGTCACGACGCTCGTGGATGGTCGCGTCGACGTGAAGAACGACATCGAACTGGCCAACGCCGAGCCGGACTGGTGGGCGTTCATGGACGTGAGTGCATGGCACGGCCGAACGCTCACCCTCCAAGTGGATCAGTTGCCCGAAGACTCCACGGCGTTGAGTGCCATCGAGCAGAGCGATGCAATCAAGGGGGCGGCGAACCTTTACCGGGAGCAGAAACGTGGGCAGTTTCATTTCTCGGCCCAACGCGGTTGGAACAATGATCCGAATGGCCTGGTCTTCTTCAAGGGCGAGTACCATCTGTTTTTTCAACACAACCCGTACGGCTGGGCCTGGGGCAACATGCACTGGGGCCACGCGGTTAGCCGCGACCTCGTGCGCTGGCGGGAACTGCCCGACGCGCTCGCCCCGGACGAACTCGGGCCCATGTTCAGCGGGAGCGCCGTGGTCGATTGGAAGAACACCAGCGGCTTGGGCGAGGCCGGCCAGACGCCGCTCGTGCTGATTTACACCGCGGCCGGCAACCCGACCGTGCAGTGCATTTCTTCGAGCTTGGACGGTCGCGCGTTCACCAAGTTCAGCAGCAACCCGGTGCTTAAGCAGATCACCGAAGGCAACCGCGACCCGAAAGTCATCTGGCATGCGCCGACGCAGAAATGGGTGATGGTGCTCTACGTCGAGTTGAATAAAGTCCACACGATCCATTTCCTGAGTTCGCCGAACCTGAAAACCTGGACGGTGATGAGCCAGACGGAGGGCTTTTTCGAATGCCCCGATTTCTTCGAATTGCCGGTT
>JADLHS010000616.1 GCA_020848635.1 Limisphaerales bacterium | reverse complement strand
TTGCTGACGCGCACTTTTCCATCGGAGAGACGTTCATATTCCGCCAGCAAACCGGCGACCCGCGTCACGTAGTCGCCCAAAGCTGCCGGTAACGCGCTGACATCCGCCGGGGCAAACAGTCGCAGATTAATTGGCGTGTTGAGGCCGGCAAGGAGTGTGATGGTGGGTTGGGACAATTCCCCGCTCGGAGCTGGAGCGTCAACCGTTTCCACGGTTCGTTGCCGAGCCTGCTGCCAATAATAAAAACCACCGCCCGTCAGGGCGAGCGCGAGCGCAAGGGCAGCCATTAGCCCCACCCGGCTGGCCGCACTCGTTTCGGAGGTGCGATCAACTTGCAAGCTGGTTTTGTTAGCCATCGTTTTCATGATCAATGTTTCTACCGAGAAATATCCGCCCGCGCGTGGTCGAGCCAGGGATTTGCTCAACTCGCAGGTGTGCTTGTCGGCCCGCCGGCCACCTCTGGGGGGGCTCGCCCCATCAAACACTGCCTCCAACCGCATTATAGGGTTGGATTTGATCTCACGCCTCAGCCTCGGGGGTTCATCCCAACATATCCTCGAGTTTGCGGCGTCGGGCGGTCATTCAACTTGGATATCATAGACTTCGTATACGTCGGCGGCCAGTTCATTTTCCGTTATCCTGAAATTGTTACCCGGTTTCCGAAGCCGCCAATTATTGCCCGCGGAGGATGACGATGCGGGTCGCCTTGTGGCTGCGCGTTTTTTGAAATTATCCGACCTTTTGTTGTGTTCGATTAATTTCGCCGCTTGCAAAAATTAGCGGGTCATGACAAGAAAAGTCGCGACAACGGCAATTTTAGGCGAGCACGCTTTCCGGGGTCGTTTAGCCTCCACGCAATGCAAATGGGCAAACATGAATTCAATCGGGTAAAGGCCTTGATTGCTTTATGCATGGTCAGCACCCTGGCGGGGGCAGAGGAAGTTCAACACTTAAGTATTACGGTACCCGGCGGGATGCCCGGGCTGCCGGTCATGACCGGCATTGCGCGCACCGGCAACGTTGCAAAAATCACCTGGGACGGCCCTTCCGGTTATTATCAATTATACCAAAAGACTAACCTGACAAGTCCGGCTTGGCAAAAATTCGGCAGTCCGAACCTGGATCGGGCCGCAAACATCACCACGCTGCGCAGCAACAGCTTCTTCCGGGTGTTGGGCCCGGTCCCGCAATACGCCGGCGCGCGGGCCTGCCTGGAATGTCACGAGTCCGTGCACGCGGTTGAAATGAGTACCCGGCACGCCCACGCGTTTACTGCCCTAAAAGCCGCGCATCAGGAGAAAAATCCCAGTTGCCTGCCGTGTCATACCGTTGGCTACGGTTTGCCAACGGGATTTGTCAGCGAGACGGCGACGCCGCAACTGGCGGGAGTGCAGTGTGAGAATTGCCACGGCCCGGCGGGGAACCATGCGGCCAACCCGGGGGATCTGACGACGCGGCCGCGGATGGATATTGCCGGCCAAGTCTGCGGCGGCTGCCACAATGGGCCGCACAATCCGACGTTCGACGAATGGCAGTCCAGCGGCCACTTCGCGGTGGTGGAGGACATGAACCCGCCGAGTCGGATCAACAGTTGCGGGCGTTGTCACTCCGGGACGGCGCGGCTCGCCATGGTTTCCGGCGTTCCGGCGAACGTCATTTCAACCACGCTGACAAATGACGCCAATGTCGGCATCACCTGCGCAGTTTGTCATGATCCGCATGCGAATCACGTTTGGACGAACCAGGTGGCGGGCATCGTTTACACCAACCAACTGCGGCAGGCGTTGTCCTCGACCAACGATTTCTTTTTGACCACCGCGACCAACTTCAGCAGCGTCTACAACCCGAACATCAATATCTGCGCCCAATGTCATAATCACCGTGGCGCGGATTGGACGAGTTCGGGGCGTCCACCGCATCATTCGCCGCAATACAATATGTTGCTGGGGACGGTGGGCGTGCTGCCGGTCGGCGTCAGCGGCGGCCCCGCGGCCCATGCTGGGACCGAGTTCCTTTCGGGGGCCTCCGGCCGGTTGCTCCTGGTCACGAATCAGTGCGTGACGTGTCACATGCAGGCCGGGGCGTACCAGCCCGGTCCGCCCGAAGTCGCGGCCGTCACCGGACACTCGTTTGAGGTGAGGTCCTACGGCGCCTGCGTGGACTGCCACGGCGCCGGGGCAAATGACGACAGCGTCAGGACGTGGCGGGAATTCTTCTTGGATCAAATGCAAGAGGTGAAGGCCAAGCTGGATCAGTGGGCGTTGACCAAGGCGCCGGATGTCCTGCGCACCAATTACGGGGTGCGTTCATGGGAGTATACCGTGCCCGGAGACTGGTCGTCCGGAGGTCCGGGACCAACCACCGCCCAGCAGGCGCTGATCCCGGATAACATCAAGAAGGCCCGCTTTAACCTGTATCTCGTGCTTTACGACGGCAGTTACGGCCTGCATAACGGGCCTTACTCCTTGACGCTGTTGGACGCTGCCCGCGACTGGGTCCAGTTGGAGTTGAACCAATAAATCACCGTAACGCCCATGACCATTTCCACATCCCGCCTGCTTCGGAAACTGTTGCCTGCGTACCGCGGCGTGGCCGCCCTGCGGCTTCGTGTTGCCCGCCGGGGAACGGGCGTGCTGCTGGCGGCGGCGGTGTTTCTCGCGTTTGCCGTCATTTCGTGCCGCACCGTGAACCGCTCCATTGTAATGCTGCCCAATGTGCCGGGCGCGAAGTACATCGGCTCCAAGGAATGCGAACAGTGTCACGAGGAAATCTACAAGAACTTCCAGACCGCCGATCACGCGCGATTGATCACCGATGGGCCGAATGCCCTCGAGGCTGGTTGTGAATCCTGCCACGGTCCGGCCAGTTTGCACTCGGATTCCGGCGGCGAGGTGAAACCACCGAACAGCTTCATGTCTGGGCGGCCGCCGGCAAATACTTTTGGCGGTATGCTTACCACTCCCACGCCGCGCGCTACGGAGACGGTTTGCTTTTCATGCCACGCCGACGTTCGCGGGCAGTTCGGACTGCCGAGTCATCATCCCGTGCCGGAAGGCCGGATGACCTGCACGACCTGCCATTCGCCGCACAAGGGCTTTGCTAATAAGAACGGCAGCACCGCACTCCGGTCGCAGGATGACGGTTGTCTCCAGTGTCATCCGGCGCAGCGCGGGCCGCAGGTGTTTGAACACGAAGCGATGCGGGAAGGTTGCACCAGCTGCCACGGGGCGCACGGCACGGTCAACGCCAAAATGCTGACGGTGCGCGACTCGAACCTGTGCCTGAAATGTCATTTTCAGCAGGTCCGGGGCGGCCAACTGCTGATCGGCGGCTCAGACCATACAGTGCGCGTGCAACAGGGCACTTGCTGGACGGCGGGCTGCCACGAGGCGGTCCACGGGTCCCGGGTGAATTCGTCCCTCCGCTTCTGATAATTAAAAATGAAAAGTGAAAAATCAAAAAGCGGTCGCGGCGCGTCCCGCTCCTCGCGTCCCGTAACCCGGGCCTTTCGCATTTCTAACTTCGCATTTTTGATTGGTGTTTCGGCGGCGGCGGCGGCGGAGCAGGAGAATTCGGTGTTCGAGGGCGGTACCAACACCTTTAACAACTGGGTGGAAATCTCCGCCGGCGGGCTAATCCCGAGCGGAAACACGGCGCAAGCCGAACAGGATCGCCACCTGTCTCAAGGTGCCTTTGGCGGCATTCAGGACCTCCATTTCCAGCAGAGCGTCGCGACGAACACCCTGTTCACCCTCGATGGGCGCGGCATTTTTGACGCCCACGATTATGGGCTGAGCCTCGGTCTGCGAAAGGAGGACCTCTATTTCCTGCGGTTCAACCTCGAGAACTTCCGCACCTGGTATAATGGCGATGGCGGCTATTATCCACCGGACAATGCCTGGTATCCGCTGGGCGACGAGGCGCTGGCGCTCGACCGGGGCGAAATTTCCTTCGAAGCCGGGACGCTGTTCAAGAACAAGCCGAACCTCGCTTTCAAATACAGCCATCTGTACCGCGACGGGGAAAAGAGTTCGACCATCTGGGGGCCGACGCATCCGTTGTTCATTGGACCGACGCGGGGCCTCACGCCAAGTTTTTACGACATTGATGAGAAGCGGGACATCTTTGCGTTGGACGCGACCCATCATATCAAGGCCACCGACTTTGGCCTGGGTGTGCGTTACGAAAAGGGCACGCTCAACAATGCCCTCAATATTTCGCAGTACCCCGGGGAACCCGCCGTCCTCGGAGTGCCGCAGGATCGCAAGATCACCGACCGCGAAGGCGTGACCTACGACCTGCTCAATGTCCACGCGTTCAGCGAGACGTGGATCAAGAAGAACCTGTTCTTTTCCGCCGGTTACATGTTCACCCATCTCGATAATGACCTTTCCGGCAACCGGATTTACGGCGATGACTTCGACGTGCAGTATTCGCCAAATGCCGGCAACGGTTTGGGCTACACCAACCTCGTCGGCAGCTCGCAGAAGACCGAGAATGTATTGAATCTGAACCTGATGAGCTTGCCGCTGAACAATCTCAGCATCGTGCCTTCGGTGCGGGTGCAGAAGAGCGATTGGGACGGAAATTCCAGCGGGATCGGGACGCTCGGCCTCGGCACGCAACCGTTTGACGCCAACAGCGACGGCAATCAGATTGATGTTCGCGAGCGCGTGGATGTGCGCTACTCGGGCGTGACAAACTGGGTGTTTTACACCGGCGGCGAATGGACCCAAGGTGATGGTACCTTGAACGAGAACGGCGGCCTGAGCCAGGTCAACGGGATTGGGGGCCCGCCTCCGGTAAATCGCAGCACCGACGACCGCCTTTTCTTCCAGAAATACTTTGTCGGCGCCCGGTGGTATCCCACGCGCCGGATTACACTGGACGTGGGCGGTTACTATAAGAATAACAACTACGATTACGACCATACGCTGGACAGCACGCTCAACAACGCGGCCAGCGCCAACCGGTACCCGGCGTACCTCGTGATGCAGAACTTTGAAACGTATGATGGCAATACCCGCCTGACGTTGCGTCCGCTCCAGAATGTGACGCTGGTGACCCGGTACGAATATCAATGGTCCACCATCCACACCGCCCCCGATCCGGTTTCCGGGTTGGGCGAGGAAGAGAGTGGGCAGATGACGAGTCAGATTATCGCGCAGAACATCAGTTGGTCGCCTTGGTCCCGGCTCTACCTGCAAGTCGGCTTCAATTACATGCTGAGTGAGACCAAGACCCCGGCTACGGATTACACCCAAGCCATCCTTAATGCCCAAAACAATTACTGGACCGTGAATTTCAACTCCGGCTTGGCGCTCGATGACAAGACCGATCTGAACCTGGGATACACCTATTACCAAGCCGACAACTACAACGCCCCCAACCCCGTCTATCTGGCCTACGGCGCCGGGGGCGAGGAGCATGCGATCACGGCCACGGTGGTGCGCCGGATCACAACCAATTTGCGCGCGACCCTGCGGTACGGTTATTACCATTCCACCGACCAGGCCTCCGGTGCGAACAACGACTACGACGCGAATGTCGTATACGCCAGCTTGCAATACCGCTTTTGACCGGGTAAAGATTCGGCGCCGATTGCAATGCCGGGTCGCGTATGTAATCAAGGCGCAGTCTTTGGCAATTTCAGCATAGCCGGTGCAAGCTGGAAATCGGATGCTGAATTCGTCGATGGAAGGGAAACAAGATGGTAGTCTGTCACATCCGGCCCGGGCAGTCGTTGGCCCAAAAACCGTTTGTTTCCGCCGTTAGCATAGTATAGCGAACAACCAAGAACCAAGAACCAAGAACCAGACCGTATGAAAAAACTAGTGTTATTGTCTCTCGCCTTCACCTGTGCGGCGCTGCTGTCAGCCTCCGCCGCTGACGCCAAGGCGAACTACGAAAAGAGCTGCGCCAAGTGTCATGGCAAGGAAGGCAAGGGCGATACCAAGATGGGCCAGAAGCTCGGTTGCAAAGATTACACTGATGCGAAGGTGCAGGCCGAATTGAAGGATGACGCCGCAGCCAAAGCCATTAAAGAGGGCCTCAAAGACAAAGAAGGCAAAGTGCTGATGAAGCCGGTGGAGGACCTGTCGGCCGATGACATCAAGGCGCTGGTAACCTACATGCGCGCGTTTAAGAAATAGTTGATTTTGTTTGGGCGGAAGGGCGCTCAAATGTCGTGAAAGGGTCAGGGATCGAGCTCAACCCGGCTGGCAGGGGGAACATGGGCCAGCCGGGGCAACCATCAATAATGAACACTCCAGCAAACTTATGAAGAAACTCATCACAATCACGGTCGTTGCGTCGGTCCTCGCCGCAGGAACGCTCTTGGCCGCGGACGCCAAAGTCATCTACGACAAGGAATGCACCAAGTGCCACGGGGCCGATGGCAAGGGCGATACAAAAATGGGGAAAAAACTTGGAGCCAAGGATTACACCGATCCCAAAGTCCAGGCCGCCGTCACCGACGCCGCGGCGTTCAAGGCCATCAAGGAGGGCTTGAAAGACAAGGAAGGCAAGACCTTGATGAAACCGACCGAAGGCATGGCCGACGCCGACATCAAGGCCGTGGTCGCGTACATGCGGACCTTCAAGAAGTAACCACCGACGGTGGGCGTAGTTTACCAATCTAAACGGGGTGGGTCGCCCTGGTCGGAAGTTCCATACCTGTCCGCTGAGCAATGAATAATGATCCCAAACAAGATCCACGTGTGCGCCATTTTCGCAACTGGCTCACTTACGCTGGTGGGGTGGTGGCGCTCGGCAGCTTTTTTGCGTTCCTCCTGCTGTTCTCGATGGACATGTTTGCCCGCACGGGCAATCCCTACATGGGGATTCTGGCGTACGTCATTGCGCCCGGATTTCTGTTCCTCGGGTTGGGCATGGTGGCGCTGGGGGTGTGGTTTCAACGCCGGCAGGAACGGCGTCTTGGCCTTGCCGTCCATTCGCTTAGGAGCCGGCTGTCGGTGGATCTTACCCGTCCCGGCGACCGGAAGAAGCTCCGCATTTTCGTCGTCGGGGCGGTCGTTTTCCTGCTTTTCACCGCCATCGGCAGTTATCAAACCTACCACGTCAGCGAGTCCGTCCAGTTTTGCGGCCAGGCTTGTCATGTCCCGATGAAACCTGAGTTCACCGCGTATCAATTTTCCTCTCACGCCCGCGTCTCATGTGTCGAATGCCACGTTGGCCACGGCCCGGAGGCTTTCGTCAAAGCCAAGATGAACGGGGTTCATCAACTCGTCGGCGTGATGACGGGCGACTACGGTCGGCCCATTCCGACGCCCATCCGGAATTTGCGTCCCGCCCGTGAAACCTGTGAGCAATGTCACTGGCCCCAAAAGTTTGCCGGCAATATTGACCGCACCTACCCGCATTTTCTCGCCGATGAGACCAACAGCGCCTATGCCATTCGGCTCTCCCTGAATGTTGGCGGCGCCGATCCCACCCACGGCCCCGTGGGGGGCATCCACTGGCATGTGAGCCAGGACAACAAGATCGAGTATCTGGCCACAGACGATCGCCGGCAGGTCATTCCCTGGGTGCGCGTCACCGATCCCAAGGGGGTCATCACGGAATACCGGACTCCAAAATTCACCAATGACGTCAGTACGTTTGAAATCCGGCAGATGGATTGCATGGACTGCCATAACCGTCCAGCGCATCGCTATCGCGCGCCCAACGACGCCGTGGATTTTGCCATGAGCATTGGTAAAATTGATCCCAAACTAGCGTGGGTGAAATCCAATGCCGTCGCGGCGCTCATGCCGAAATATCAGACCGAGGCAGAAGCGTTGGCGGGCATTGCCAGCCGGCTGCGGGCAACCTACGCTAGAGCGCCGGGCGTGGACGACCTCGTCAAGGAAGTCCAGACAATCTACCAGCAGAACTTTTTTCCGGAAATGAAGGCGGACTGGCGTGCCTACCCCGAAAACATCGGCCACAAGGACTGGCCGGGATGTTTCCGATGTCATGACGGTAAACATTCCGCAGTCGGTTCGGACAAGCAGATTCCCGCCAGCGACTGCACCTCCTGCCACACGATTATTGCTCAGGGCAATACTCAGGAACTGCTTCAAATCTCACCGGCGGGCCAGAAATTCAAACACCCAGGAGACGAAGTCGATGGCGCATGTAATGATTGTCACACCGGCGGCCTCTGAACGCCGCGGCTTGATTCACCATCAAGGGGCGGCCCTAAGGCCGCACGGGATTTTGGGGAAATTAATTCTTTCCTTCGCGCTGCTTTGCTGGCTCAGCCCGTGGTCGCTGGTCGCCGCTGAAAAGTTCACCAACACCGATTGTCTCGACTGTCATCTCGATCCCGCTACCACCCGCAAAGTTGGCACCAATGTCGTTCCGCTGCTCTTTCCGACGAACGCCTTCGACAAGTCCATCCACGCGAAACTCGATTGCATTGATTGTCACGAAGGCATCAAGGATCTCGTGCATGCGAGCAAGCTGCCGCCGCCCAATTGCACCGGTTGCCACGAAAAGGAGGGGAAAGATTACGCGACGAGCATCCATGGCTTGAGCCACGCGCTCGGGGCCTCGGGGGCGGCCAATTGCTGGGATTGTCACGGGTCCCACGCCATGTCGCCGGTCAAGCAGGCGGACTCGCCGGTCTTCAAACTAAATCTCCCGCAAACCTGCGCCAAGTGTCATAGCAACGCCGGCCTTGCGAAGGAGTACCAGATGAAGAATCCCGACGCGGCGGCGCAATACCTGGATAGCATCCACGGGCGCGCGCTGCTCAAGATGGGGCTCATCGTCGCGCCGTCGTGCAACGACTGCCACGGCGTCCACGACATCAAGCGCCGCGTGGACCGGGAATCGCCGATCAACCATGCCAACGTCGCCCAGACGTGCGGCAAGTGCCACGTCGGCATTGAAAAGACCTACGAGCAGAGCGTCCATGGCCAATTGCTCGCCAAAGGCGACAAGCGCGGTCCAGTCTGCACGGATTGCCACACCGCGCACGGGATCGAGACGCCGCAGAACGGACACTTCAAAATGGCCAGCGACGCCCGCTGCGGCAAGTGTCACGAAGACCGGCTCGAACACTATCGCGATACGTACCACGGCAAGGCGATGGCCCTCGGCAAAACCACCGTCGCTTCCGAAGTGGCCGCGTGCTACGACTGTCACGGGCATCACGATGTCTTGCCGCCGTCCGATCCCGCTTCCCGCCTTTCCAAGGCCAATATCCTTGCAACGTGCCAGCAATGTCATCCCACCGCGACCGCCGGCTTCACGGCCTATCAGCCCCATGCGAACCCCCTCGACCGGAAGAATTATCCCCTGCTCAATCTGGTGTTCCTGGGCATGACCGGCTTGCTCATTGGCGTATTTTCATTCTTTGGCCTGCACACCATCGTCTGGCTGGCGCGGGTGATTTACATTTCCCTGTACGATACGAAATCCTTCCGCGAAGCCAAAATCAAGACGGAGGCCGACACGGAATGGTTCACGCGCTTCGTGCCGTTCGAGCGCTTCCTGCATTTCCTCGTGGTGACGAGTTTTCTGCTGCTGGTCATCACCGGCATGCCGCTGAAGTTCTATTACACCGACTGGGCCAGGGTGCTGTTCCAATTCATCGGCGGCCCCGAGACGGCGCGCACGTTGCATCACTTCGGCGCCGTGGTTACATTCCTTTACTTTGGGCTGCACGTGGCCTCGCTCGTGGGCAAATCCTGGCAGGGCCGGGGCAATTTGCGCGACCCCGCCACCGGCCAGCTGCAACTCAAACGGCTCTGGGGGGTGCTGTTCGGTCCGGACTCGATGGTGCCCACGCTCCAGGATTGGCGGGATTTTGTGGCCCACAACAAATGGTTCTTTGGTAAAGGTCCGAAACCCACCTTCGACCGCTGGACGTATTGGGAGAAATTCGATTACTTTGCCGTGTTCTGGGGCGTCGCCATCATTGGCTCCTCCGGCCTCATCCTGTGGTTCCCGGCCTTCTTCACCCGGTTCATGCCGGGTTGGGTGATCAACATCGCCCACATCATTCACTCGGATGAAGCGCTGCTCGCGGCGGGCTTCATTTTCTCAATTCATTTCTTCAACACCCATTTCCGCATCGAGAAATTCCCGATGGACACCGTCATCTTCTCGGGTCGCGTGTCGAAGACCGAGTTGATGCACGAACGCAAACGCTGGTATGATCGGCTCCTGGCGTCCGGCAAATTGGATCAGCACCGCGTGCGCGACGAATGGCTGCAATGGAAAAACATCGCCCGCTCGTTCGGCTACCTCTTCTTTGGCATTGGCGTCATCCTGCTGCTGCTGATCATCTATGCCATGGTTTCGCGGTTGGCGCATTGAGGCTATCCGCGCTGGTGACCGGACGCACGGCGCACGCCGGGATCTGACCATTCGGCATGGGTTGAGTCCGCGCCGAATCTCTCCCACGCACTGAACGGAATGGAAAGCTGCCGGTCGCGGGGGCGCTCAGGAAGTCAACGGATCGCTGGGAGGCGGCGTTGAGGGGAGCTTGCCGACGCCCTTGACTTCCGACGCTGACAACACTTGCACCTGCAAGGGTTTTGCCGAATCCAGATGGACATCCCGCTGCGGGAAAGCGATGGGGATGCTGTTTTCGGCGAACGCGCCGGTGATCATGTGTCGCAGGTCGCTCGCCACTTGTGCGGCGTTGTGTTTCAGTACGTCCACCCAGTAGCGCAGTTCGAAAGTCAGGGCGCTATCGCCGAAGTCCGTGAACAGCACCTGCGGCTTGGGTTCCTTTTGCACCAATCCGTGGCGTTCCGCCACTTCCCCCAGCAACTGCGCCACGCGCCGCGTGTCCGAGCCGTAGGCCACCCCGATCGTCACGGTGAAGCGCACCGTCCGGTTGGAATAGGTCCAATTCGTCAGGTTGTTCTCCAGCAGCGCGCTGTTGGGAATGAGCGTCTCGGTATTGTCCCAAAGCTGAAGGATGCTCGAACGGATACCGATGCTGGTCACGGTGCCGCGCTGGCCGCCAACATCCAGCACATCCCCGACGCGGAACGGGCGCTCGAAGAGGATGATGATCCCGCTGATGAAGTTCTTGAGCAGGTTCTGGGTGCCGAAGCCCAGGCCGATGGCCAGCGCGCCGCCGGCAAACGCGAAGATGGTCAGCGGGATCTTCACCGAGATCAGGCTGAACATCACGAGGCCCATTACCAACCCCACTCGCACCCAGCGACGTATCAGGTTCGCCTGGTTTTGTTCCACTTTCAGCCGGCGGACCGCTAGACGCTCCAGCCCCCGCGCAACCAGGCTGGAAACCCAGTAACCCACCACGAGAATTAAGATGGCCGCGAGCACCTTGCCAATGGTGACGCTGCGTCGGCCCGTGATCGGCTGGCCCTCCACCGTAATGGTATCTTCGGCGACAAACAGTTCGAAGTTCCAGAATTTCGCCGCGAAGCCGGAGGCCCCCGCAAACAGATCGCGCAACCGTCCGGTGAACGGCAGCGCCTGGCGGTCCCAGTCGAGCGACTCCCGCCACCGCAGGACCAGCCGCTCGCGCTTCTCCAGCCCCTGCAGGGCCCGGCGATACAACTCGGCGCGCTGCTGGAAGGACTCCAGCCGCTCGCGCGTCAGCATGAGATCCGCCGGCGCCTCGGCCTGATTTTGCAGCCGGTTCTGCTGTTCGGTGATTTCGTTGGCAGCCAGCTCGATCTGCTGTTTGAAGTACGGCTTGGCGGCAGCCACCAGTCCCGACAACCACTCCAGTCGCCGGTAGGCATTCTGCAGTTCCGCCAGGTTGCGGCTGCCGAAGTAGGCAAAGCGCGTCTGCCACATCTGGCGTTCGGTGCTGAGGCCATCCAGGAGTTGGCGAACGACGCCCAGACGATCCGCGCTTGTCTGGGCCTGCGTGCTGCGCACATCCACCAATTCCTGGAGGCGATGGAGCGCAGCGGCGTTGGTGGTTGGTTGCGCCGTTTCCTGGAAGGTCAAACGCAGTTTCTCCCGCGCCTCCGCAAGGGCCTTCCGGCGCGTATCCAGGTCGGCATCCGCCGCCTGCGCTTCCGTCTCGAGCCGGGGGCCTTCGGTTTCCAGACTGCCCATAACTTTGTCGAGGTCCGCTTGGGAAAAGCTCACGTGCGGGGCGGCCAGCGCCAGTTTTCGCTGGGCAAACGCCCGCCGCTGGCGGTTTTCGCTGAGCTCCTCGTTCGCCTTTCGCCGCCGGGTCTCGAAGGAGGCCATGGTGGCGGCCGCCACCCGGCTGTGCACCTGCTCCAACTCGCGCTGCCAAACCAGGCGGGCCGCGAGCGCAGAATCCTTGACCTCCTCCAACTGCTCGCTCAGCCGGCGCAGTTTCTCATCGGTCTCCTTCATCAACGTCTGGGCCTCCGCGATGAACTTCTCCACGACCGCCCGCGTGGTTTCCGCCGCCTTGATCTTGCTGTCGAGCGACTGGACGGAATCCCGGAGATCATCGACAAACAAGATCGAATATGGCGGGGGTTCAGCGAAGCCCGTCCAGGCCCTGACCGAGTGGTCGAGATCCACTTGGCGCTGGCGAAGCGCATCCAACTCAGCGAGGTCGTCCAAGTGAAGCTGGTAGGTGCGGACGAGTCGTTGCAGTGCCGAACGGTAATCAATGGCCTCGGCCGCGGTCGCCCCGGCGGGAAGGTTGGTGGACACGCGCAGCGCAGCCTGAGCCAGGTTCAAATCCGTCTGGGCCTCGGCGATCCGGGCCTGCAGCAGGGAGGTCAGTTCCGTGGACGTGCCCGCGACCGCGGAAGCACTGGTGTGTGTTTGGGCCGGGGCGGTCCTCGCGCCAAAACCCGGCGCGAGGACCGCCACCAAAAGCGCCACGACCAGAGTGCCTGCGCCATGCGGCCTGCTCCTCCAGACTGGGTGTGTCCGCCCGTGTTTCAAGCTCTTCGTTCCCGAATACTTGCCAGAATGTCCGCCACGACTTCCGCCTTCGGCTTCGCGCCTTGCGGGCCGCCGTGGTGGAGACGCACGCTCAC
>JADLHS010000615.1 GCA_020848635.1 Limisphaerales bacterium | reverse complement strand
GGCGGTCGCCTTCAGAAAATGCTGGGCAAACTGGCAAAAATAGGTGGCCAGCGACGATACGCTGTCGTGCTTGGGATTAACCGCCCAGACAATTTCGTCCAGCGCGGTCACCATCTCGCGCGCCCGCGCGCCGATTTCACGGGTGTGTTCCCGTACTTCGTCCGTGCCGAGCGCCGGATCTTGGGCCAGTTCGCTGCCAAAATTGATCTCGACGAGTCCCGCCCCCAGGTCGTCATGCAGGTCCTGCGCAATGCGGGTCCGCTCGCGCTCCAGGGCTTGTTGCTGTTCGAGCCGTTCGAGCTTGTGCCGATAGCGCCGCCGCACCGTCAGCAGGAGCCCGCCGCCGAAGAGACAAAAACTGGCGACCAAGATCGTCACGCGGAACCACGTCCTTTCCCAGAGCCTTGGTTCCACCGTCAGCGCCACCGCCGCCCCGGTGTCGTTCCAAATGCCATCGTGGTTGCAGGCGGTCACGCGGAAGCGATAATCCCCTGGCGGAACCTTGGGATATCGCGCCACCCGCACGGTGCCGGCATCCACCCAATCCTTGTCCAGCCCCTCAAGCTGATAACGAAACGTCACGTTGTTTGGCGCCGCCAGGCTCACCGCCGTGAATTCAAAGTCCAGTTCTTCAACTCCGGAGCCGACGCGCACGGGGGCCGGCAACGCGCGCAAGTTGACCGGACCCGGCTCCTGCGCGTCACCGTTTTCTCCAACCATATCGTAGGCGGCGACCATCCGCCCATTGACCGTCATGCGCTCGACGATGACCGGTGGCGGCAGCGGATTATTCCGCCGCACCTGGGGTTCGATGATTGCCAACCCGGTCAGCATGGGCAGCAACAGGCGGCCATCCCGGGTTGGCGCGGCGGCAGGCGAAATCCCGAAGGTCGCCTGCAAATTGGGCACCCCTTCCTCCCGCCCGAAGACCACCGACCGCACCCGCGCCGCACGGCCCGCAGCCACGGCTTCCAACTCCGATCGCGCCACCTGAAAAATTCCCCGATTGCCGGCAATCCACAGCCGGCCCCGGTCATCGGGAAGGATTTGGGAAACGTAATCGTCCCACAAACCCTGACTCGCGCGGAATTGAACAAAGCGTCCGTTTTTAAGCCAGCCCAGCCCTTGTCCGGCGTAGCCGAACCAGAGACTCCCATCGCTGGTGACTTGCAGACACCGAATGTGGCGGGGCGACTGCATGATGTTGGTGGTCTCATTGATCAACGTCTCGCCGTGAATCCGCAGCAGCATCCCGTCGGAGGTGGTGCCCAGCCAGACATCGCGGTTGGCATCCTGGACGATGGTTCGAACATCACTGACGCCGGCGGGCAACGGGAAGTGTTTCAGGCGGCCGTCCCGTAATTGATAGCGCGCCACGGCGGAATTGATGCCGACCCACAGCTCGCCAGTGGCGCTGGGGTAAAGCGAACGGATGGCAAGGTTCGTCAATTGTTGATTCAACGCCAGCGGAGCCATGACCCCGTTCCGATGGCGGAAAACGCCTTTGTCCCGGGTGCCGATGAGCACGCCACCGTCGGCCTCGACGGCCACGCAGACCGCGGCGCCGCCGCGCCAATCTGAATTGCTGGAGACGAGACTCCACTGGCCCTGACTTCGGCACGCCAAGACTCCGTTTTGGCCCGCGACCCAGAGGGTTCCCGCGGCGTCTTCACCGGCGGATTGGACGGCCGCGAACGGCAGGCCGGAGGCCACTCCCTGAAGCTGCACGGCCCGGGGGCTCAGCCGATTGAGGCCGCCGCCCCGGGTGCCCACCCAGAGATTCCCTTCGGCGTCCTCGGAAATGTTTATGATGTTGGGATGCGAGGTGGTGACACTTTGGATTCCTTGGGCATCAAAGCGAAAAAGCCCCCCCGAGGAAGTGCCGATCCACAAACCCCGCGCCTTGTCCTCATACAACGCGGTCACCGCCACCTCGGGACCGCCAGATTCGAGTTTCAGTTCGGTGACGGCCGCCAATTCACCCCCCGCTTGGTAGCGAAACAATTTCAAGCCGACGGCGAGCCAGAGGCCACGTTCGCGCGCCGGTGCCATCCGGGCCGTTTGCGGCCCCACCTGGAGCAACGTCACAAAACCGCCGTTCCTGAATATTCCCACGCGGCCAGCTTGAGAAAACCAAAACTGGCCCTGGGTGTCGGTCGCCAGCCAACAGATGCCGTGGCCTGCCAGTCCTTCGGTCGTTCCAAAGCCCTGCACTTTCCCCTCCTGAATCCGGGAAACAGCCCCCGTGCTGTCGCTGATCCAAATGTTCCCCTGCGCGTCTTCCGCCATCGCCCGGGCGGGCGCTCCCGGGGATGTCTCCGGCAACGCAAAAATCTGCGTGATTTTGCCCGCTTCCACACAGACGACCGCACCGCCATCCCGGGCGAGCCATAACCGCCCGCGCCGGTCAAGCAGCATGGCGCGGATTTGATCGGTCGTGGGACTGGCCGGCGTCGCGGGGGAGAATTCCTGAAACCGCACGCCATCAAAACGGGACAAGCCGCGGTGTGTGGCGACCCACAAGTAACCATCCGGGGTTTGTTCCAAACCCACAATGGTGTGCTCGGGCAAGCCGTCCTCCGTCTGCCAGGACCGGGCAAACCAGGCCGAATTAGTGCCCGCAACCGCCGGGAAAACAGCAATTGCCCAGAGCAGACCGGTCCAGTAATACCGGCGGCCACGGCAAATCAACGGGTTGAACACGGTGGCAATCTAGTTCCTGGCCGTCCTTGGGCAAGCCGCAAGCTGAGCGAAAGCGAGCGGGCCAAATTGATTGGCCGGACGGGGTCCGCCTACGCTAGTTCGGCCCGGACTTTTTCCAGCAACTTCTTGGTGGCCCGGATGCCTTCCGGTTCACTGAGCTTCTCACCCTCGTATTCGATGCCCAGGTAGCCGTGATAGCCGGCGGCCAGAACGATTTTCAGCATGCGGTGATAATCGGTTTCGACGCAGTTGCCCTGCGCGTCGAAGTCATTCGTTTTGGCGCTGACCGCCTTGGCGAAGGGCATCATTTCCGCGACCGCCTGATAGCGATCGTAGTCTTGAAAGTTGCCGAAGTCGGGCAGGATGCCGCAGTTGGGCCGGTTGACCTGCTTGATCACCGAGGTCAGCCAGTCGCCGCGGGAGGAATTGCCGCCGTGGTTTTCAACGATGACGTTGAGGCCCAGCGGTTCGCCGAATTCGGCGAGGCGCCGCAAGCCGTCCGCCGCCCGATCGCGCTGCTCGTCCGGGGTGCCGGTGGAGTAGGCGTTCACGCGGATGGAATGGCAGCCAAAGAATTTCGCGGCTTCGGCCCATTGGTAATGGTTCTCGACGGCCTGAAGACGCTTCGTTTCGTCCGCATCGCCCAGATGACCCTCGTCGTCGCACATGATGAGGAGAATCTTCACGCCTTCGCCCTCGGCGCGCTGCTTGAAATCAGCGAGGTAGGCTTTGTTCTTCGCCTTGTCCTTGAAGAATTGGTTGACCAATTCGATGGCTTCAATGCCGTAGTCCTGCCGCGCGGCTTTGGGGAAGTCGAGGTGGTCGAGCTTCTTCTCGAAAAGGGCTTTGTGCAGCGACCATTCGGCGAGCGAAATCTTGAACGGCGGCGGCTTCGCCGCGGCGGGGGCCGCGGTCAAACCGGGCGTCAGGCTGAGGCCGGCGGACAGCACGGCAGTTTGCTTGAGAAACATACGGCGGGGGGTTGGATGTGGGTTCATAGGCATGCGGTTGTTTCCGGATGGGCGTCAGCGTTAACCGCTCTGACCCGCCCCAAACCGGACGTTTGCAACGACTCTGTGGGGACTTAATCACGCCGTAGCGGAAGGTGTAAAGGAATTTTTGGCCCGGCTTGGAAACTCAAAGCCCGCCGATTGTGTTCGCGGGGTTTGAATTAAGGATTGGCAACCGGGCAAAGCTTCGTATCGTTTCAACGAACTTTTTACTAACAAAATTATGGCCCGAACCGAACGCTACAAAATTCACAACCGCGAAGCTGTTGCCGAAATGCCGGAATGGATGAAGGAGAAGAACTGCCCGCACAAAAAGAAATACATGGCGGGCAAACGCATCCAGCCCAAGAACCTGACCGGCAAGGAGAAACTCACCTACCTGGTGGACGAAGTGTTCCTCGCCTACAATTCCGCGCGCCTCAAGGAAGCCTGCCAACTCTTCTCGAACCGCATGCTTGAGCCCGATGTGACCATCGGCATGAGCATCTCCGGCGCGCTCACGCCCGCCGGCCTCGGTTGTTCCAGCATCATCCCGCTCATCAAGGCCGGCTTCGTGGACTGGATCGTCTCCACCGGCGCGAACCTTTATCACGATCTGCATTTCGCCCTGAATTACCCGGTGCACTCCGGCAGCTTCAAGTTTGACGACACCGATCTGCGCGACAACGACCTCGTTCGCATCTATGACGTGGTCATTCCTTATTCTGACGGCCTCATGGCCACGGATGATTTGCTCCGCGAGATGTTCATGCAGCCGGAATTTCAAAAGGAGATGGGCACGGCGGAATTGCACTATCTCATCGGCAAATACGCCGCGGAATGGGAACGCAAGAACAAGCTCAAAGACGTGTCCGTGATGGCGGCCGCCTATCGGGCGGGCGTGCCGTGCTACACCAGTTCGCCGGGCGACTCGACCATCGGCATGAACGTGGCCGGCGTGGAGTTGCGCGGCAGCAAGCTGCGCATGAATCCTTCGATTGACGTGAACGAAACCACCGGCATCGTTCTCGCCGCGAAGCGCGCCGGTGGCAGGAGCGGCGTGGTGCTCTGGGGCGGTGGCAGTCCCAAGAACTTCACGCTCCAGACCGAACCGCAGATCCAGGAGGTGCTCCGCATCAAGGAATTCGGCCAGGACTTCTTCATTCAAGTCACCGATGCGCGACCCGATACCGGCGGCCTCTCCGGCGCGACGCCCAGCGAAGCCGTGAGCTGGGGTAAAGTGGATCCCACGAAGCTCCCCGATGCCGTCGTCTGCTACACGGACACGACCATCGCCATGCCCATTTTCACCCATTACGCGCTGGCGAAACACAAGCCGCGCAAGCTGAAACGCCTGTACGATCAGCTTCCGAAAATCATGAAGGCGCTGACCAAGGAATACTTCATGCACAACAAGGTGAAGATGCTGGACGGCAGCGAGCCGGTGTACTGATTTACGATTTGCGATTGCGGATTTACGCGCGGGCTGGAGGCAACTCCGGCCCGTTTTGTCTCCGGAGCGCGGGCGGTCCCCCCCCCGCCCGCAGCGCTCCCGCCGGCAATGAAGCGTAAAGAGTTTCCCGCGATCTCCGGACTGGCGACCCGCTGCGACCGGGGACCGGTCGCGTTCCGCTTCGGCTGCGGCCGCGCGGCGCGGAGTCCGCTTGCGGCGCTGCCTGTTTCGATGGTTTCGTGTATTTCACGGCCAGATTTTTCTGTAACAAATTCTCGGATTCGCTTCTGAGATGGGTGTATATGAGCGACACCAAAGCGATGCCCGACCCGTCCCGCGACCCGAAATGCCCACAATGTGGCACGCCACTGCCCACCGGCGCGCTTGCCGGCCTGTGCCCCGCCTGCCTG
>JADLHS010000614.1 GCA_020848635.1 Limisphaerales bacterium | reverse complement strand
TCGAGTGCCGCGATCTTGTCCGCTTCGGCGTCCTGCACGGTGAGAATCAGCACCGGCGTTTGCGTCCATTCGCGCAATCGCTTCAACACTTCCAGCCCGCTTAAGTCCGGCAGGCCGAGATCGAGGAGGATCACCTCCGGCCGGTGTTGCGCCGCAAGCACGAGACCTTCCTGGCCGTTGTTCGCGGTGATGACGCGGTAGCCGCCGGCTTCGAGCGAAATCGTGAGCAATCGCCGGATTTGCGGTTCGTCGTCAATCACCAGCGCGCTGACCCGTGGCGGATTCGGAGTCTGGCTCATGGCGTCTCCTCCGGCAGACTGGGCGCATCCGGCACAGGTAGCCGAATGGCGAAGTTGGCGCCGCCGCCGGCGCGATTCGCCGCCTGCACGCGTCCGCCCTGCGCTACCACAAAACCCTTCACAATCGCCAGCCCTAATCCCGTGCCGCCGGGCTTGGCGTCGGCCGTGCGATGAAACAAATCGAAAATCCGTTCCAGTTCGTTCACGGGCAGACCCGGCCCGCGGTCCGCAACTTCCAGGACTAGTTCTCGTCCCTCGACGCGGGCGACAATCTCGACGGGCGTTACGGGGGGCGTGTGAATCGCCGCGTTTACAAGCAAATTTGCCAGCGCCTGTTCCATCAACACGAAATCCAATTTCAGGAGCGGCAGGCCGGGGGCAATACGCGTCGCCACCGGATGCTGGCCGAGCAGATTCTCCACGCTCCGCATCGCGACTTGCACGAGGTCCGCCACATCGCACCAATCCAGGTGCGGTTTGACCTGGCCCGACTGGATGCGGGCCGCGCTCAGTAAACTTTGCACGAGGCGATTCAGCCGGGCACTCGCCGACTCAATCTCCGCGGCCAGGTCCGCCTGCGCCGGCGTCAGCGTGCCGGACTCGCGCAGACCGCTGGCGGCGCTCGTAATGGCCGCGATGGGGGTGCGCAGTTCGTGTGACACGGAGTTCAGCAACGTGCGGCCCAATTGTTCCGATTGCGCAAGCAGCTTCGCGGTCGTCTCGGCGTCGCGTAACCGCTGGCGGTCAATCACCAACGCAATCTGGCGAACGAAACTGTCCAGCAGGCTGCGTTGCTGAAAACTCAGGGGGCGGCTCGTGTGAAAGCGCAGCGCGAGCACCCCGGACGGCTTCCCGCCCGCGCTCAACGGCAGATGCAGCGCCGTCGCCTGCGGCAGCGTGTCCGTAAAACGCCCCGCCGGCTGATCGTGTTGAAAGGCCCACGCCGCCACGCCTTCCTCCTTTTCATCGAGCACCCACAGCCCGGCGGGATACGGGGTGAGTGGTTGGTTCGCCTCCGGGTCGGGCAACAACAGCGCCACGTCTGCGTCGAATACTGCGCCCACCTCGCGTACGGCTCCGCTTAGGAGTTGCGGGAAGTCACTGGCGCTCGCGAGTTCACGCGTGAGCTGATAGAGCGCCGACGCCCGTTGCTCGCGTTGCCGCTCGGCCAGTTGCTGCAGCCGCAGCCGTGTGGTCAACTGGCCCGTCGCGAGCGCCACGATAAAATACATCGTGAACATCATCGTGTCGTGAAATCCGCTGATGTGGAAGGTCAACACCGGGGGCACGAAAAGAAAATTCCAACCCAACGCCGTCAAGGTGGCTGCGACGAGATTCGGCCCTCGACCCACAACCATCGCCAGCAACACCACGGCCGAAAGATAAATCAGCGCCACCGCCTGATAACCGATCCAGCGCTGAACCGCCAGCCCCAGCAGCGTCACGATGGCCACGACCGCCAGCGCGGTCAGATACTGTTTCCCTTGGGATTCGAAGCGGAATAACGGCGGGCGGGCCGCCGCTTCGGATTCTGGTTTGTCCGCGCGCACCACGAGCACGTCCACGTCGCCGCTCGCTTCGATGAGCCGTTGCAACATGGAACGACCAAGCCAGGCTTCGAGCCTGGGCGAACTGCCCGGCTTGCCGAACACGATCTGGGTGACGTTGTGCTCGCGCGCCGCGCGCAACAAGCCGCGCACCACGTTGTCGTCCGTCGTGGCGATGACTTCCGCGCCGAGTTCGCGGGCGGCGGCGAGATTTTTCCCCAGCTGGGCCTGCGCGGCTTCCGTCAACGGTCGCGGATTCTCCACATGCACCGCGAGCCAGCGGCAGCGCAAACCATCGGCCATGCGGCGCGTCCAGCGGATGAGCGGCTCGGAAAATGGGCCCGGCCCGACGGCGACGAGCAGGCAATGCCCCGTCTTCCACGGCCCGGCGTCGGTTTGCTGGCGACGGAGATCGCGGGTGTCCACGCCCACGTGATCGGCCACGAGGCGGAGGGCGAGTTCGCGTAGCGCGGTGAGATTGGCCTCGCGGAAAAAATTCTGCGCGGCGGCGGTGGCGCGTTCGGGCAGATACACTTTGCCCTCGTGCAAACGCTGGACGAGTTCAGCGGGTGGCAGGTCAATCAACTCGATCACCGCATCGTCGAGGATGGAGTCGGGGACGGTCTCGCGAATCTCCGAGCCGGTGACCTGGAGCACGGTGTCGGCGCGGCTCTCGACGTGCTGGACGTTGAGCGTGGTGAGCACGTCAATGCCCGCATCGAGCAACTCAGCCACGTCCTGCCAGCGTTTCGGATGACGCGATCCGGGTGCGTTGGTGTGGGCGAGTTCGTCCACGAGCGCGAGTTGCGGTTTGCGCGCGAGCGTGGCATCGAGATCGAATTCAGTGAGCGCGATGCCGCGATGTTCGAGCGCGCGACGGGGGATTTGTGGCAAACCAACCGTGAGCGCGTCGGTTTCCTTGCGGCCATGCGTTTCGACGTAGCCGATGACGACATCGCGACCGGCGGCAAGTTCGCGGCGCGCGGCATCGAGCATGGCGTAGGTCTTGCCGACGCCGGGGGACATGCCGAGAAAAACCTTGAGCCGACCGCGTTTCTGCGCGGCCTCCTCGCGCTGGATGGAACTCAGCAGCGCATCGGGATTGGGGCGGTTCTCGTCAGCCACGAATTTAGCTTAGTGATTGCAGCGCGGAGTTCACCTGAAAATGCTTGGACGGTTGACCGCGTTGTTATGGCGCAATCCGATAAAATCGTCGGTCGTAATTCGTCGAAGAAATGTCCGTGAATTCCAGATACCCAAGTCCGCTGATTTGGTTCGTAGCTAACGGCAGCCAGTTCACGAGATTTGTCGAAGCCTTCACGACATAGTTTGTTCCAGTGTCGCCATAGAAACGCATCGTGAACATTCCGTTTGCCAATCGTTGAGCATCCGTAATTACATTGTTTCCCGGCACGATGAGCAGCACTTGATCCACGTTTGGTGCGGGCGCGTTAGTTGCGTCTCCTGTTTGCGAAGCGCGCAAGACGGCCAACCCCGCTCCGGTCATCGTCACAACATTCCCACTCAAAATCGCCGGACCAGAGAGCACAGAAAAACTCACCGGCAATCCAGAGCTTGCCGAGGCCGACAGCGCGAACGGAGCATCGCCAACGACCTGTTTGCTCAATGCGCCGAAGGTGATAGTTTGCGGCAATTTTGTTACTACGAAACTACGATCGATGTCCGGCGCAGCGTTGAAGTTTGTATTGCCGGATTGGGATGCGCGCACGGTTACAGTGCCACCACCGGTCAGCGTGACGAGGTTGTTGCTCACCGTAGCCGCACCGGAAACGATGCTGAACGCGACCGGTAAACCGGAACTGGCTGAAGCGGTCAGGGTGAATGGTGCATCACCCGCTGACTTGTCCGGGAGCGGAGCGAATGTGATGAGTTGCTCGGATTTCCCAACTTGGCGAGTGGTGCGGATTGTGGAATTGCCGTTATCCGCCACAAAAAGGTTGCCAGTGCTGTCGATTGCCAGTCCTGTCGCAAACTTGAATCGAACTGTGCCGCCATTGCCGTCAGTATTTCCGATGTGTCCAGACAGTCCCGCCAAAGTGCTTGCAGCACCAGCAGACGTGATTTTACGGATTATGGAATTATTGTTATCCGCCACATATACATTTCCTATGCTATCCACCGCCAATTCTTCCGGGTAAGAAAAGCGCGCAACCGTTCCAGTTCCATCAGCCGCGCCGCCGCTGCCCGGAAATCCCGCCAGCGTGCTCACTGTTCCGTCCGATGTGATTTTCCGTATTGTATGATTGAATGTGTCCGACACATACAGAATGCCTGCATAATCCACCGCGATGCCGCTGGGATAAAAAAAGCGTGCAGCAGTGCCAACGCCATCGGTAGTGGCGTGGCTACCCGCCAAGCCTGCGAGTGTGCTTACTGCTCCCCCGGGTGCGATTTTCCGAATCGTCCAGTTACCGTAGTCCGCTACATAAACATTGCCGCTGCCATCTACTGCCACACCGGTGGGATTCTTAAAACGCGCTGCGCTGCCAGTGCCATCC
>JADLHS010000613.1 GCA_020848635.1 Limisphaerales bacterium | reverse complement strand
GTGGAATTGCTTGATCGTCCGCTGCGGAACTTCTGGGGGGTGCGCGACGGCGCGGATTGGCCGTGGCCGGCGGTGGCGCATTTCGGCCCGCAGGCGATGCTTATCAATGGTTGGAGCGGTTCGGGCGGCGATTGTTTCCCGTATTATTTCAAGCAATCAAAACTCGGTCCCCTGATTGGCCAGCGCACCTGGGGCGGATTGATCGGCATCACCGGCGCGCCGCCGCTCGTGGATGGCGGCAGCGTGACCATACCGACCTTTGGCATCTACGACAAATCCGGCGAGTGGATCATCGAAAGTTACGGCGTCGATCCCGACATCGAAGTCGTGGATAACCCCGGCGAGATGGCGCGTGGCGGCGATCCGCAATTGGAGCGGGCGGTGTTTGAAGTGCTGAAGACGATTCGTCAGAATCCGCCGCCGCAAGTGAAGAAGCCGAAGTATCCGGACCGGTCGAAGTGATACTGCGCGGGGCGCGGTTGGGCTTTCAGCCACTGCCGAGCTCCGACAGGTGCTGGCGGACTTCGATCAACGAATCTCCGGGCTTCAACTCAACCCACTGCGCATTGGCCTGTTTGCGGAACCACGTCATCTGTCGCTTGGCAAACTGCCGGGTTTTGCTTTTCACCAACTCAATTGTTTCCGACAAGGAACGTTCGCCTCGCAAGTGCTCGACCACTTGCCGGTAACCGATGGCTTGCATGGCGGTTTTGTTCTGCGCGAGGCCATGGTCGAGGCACCGCCGAGTTTCAACTATTAAACCGCGCGCGAACATCTCGTCCACGCGAAGATTGATACGCGCGTGGAGATCGACAGGTTGTCTCGTTAGCACAAAAATGACTTCTTTCCTTGAGCTTTGGACTTTGGACTTCCACTCGGCGCGCTGTTCGGAAAACGGTTTGCCCGTCAGCCGGATGACTTCCACCGCGCGAACGAGGCGGCGCGGATTTTGGCGGTCAATCCTCGCGAATGTCACAGCATCGCGTTGCTCCAACTCGCGGAGCAATTCCGCGAGCGGCGTGGCTTCCAACTCGGCGCGGAGGTGGGCGTCGGAGGGTGGAGCTTCGCCAAGGCCTTCCAGATAGGCTTTGAAGTAAAGTCCGGTACCGCCGCAGAAGATTGGCACGCGACTGCACGAGTGGATTGCCGCCACGGCCTGGTTTGCCAGCGCAACAAATTTGGCTGCATCGAACGGTTCGCTGAGTTCCACCACATCAATCAAGTGATGCGGCACGCGGGTCCGCTCTTCCGCGGAGGGTTTCGCCGTGCCGAGGTCGAGGCCGCGATAGACCTGCATCGAGTCCACGGAAATGATTTCGCCACCAATGTTCTCAGCGAGGGCGAGGGCCACGGCGGATTTGCCGACCGCCGTCGGGCCGGCGAGGAAGATGGATTGTTTGATTGGGTGTTGGGCCACGGAATGAATGTGAAAAGTCCGCGCTCACCCCGGCCCTCTCCCCCAGGAGTGGGAGTGACCAAGTTTGTCTTCCGAGACTTCCAACCTTGCTCGATTTGCTGACCGACTGACGATAATTCTCCCTCTCCCTGGGGGAGAGGACCGGGGCGAGGGCGCGGGTGTGAACTGAAATCTCATTTGGCCGGAGCGGTGGCGGATTTGCGGCGGCGCAGAACGAGGAATAATACCATGCCCGCCGCCAAGCTCGCCACGCTCACCAGATGCGCTGGCGTGAATCCGCCATGCAGATGCCCATCGTTATAGTCGCCGCGAAAGGCTTCCACAATTGAGCGCGTGACAGCGTAACCCAGCAGGTAAACGGCAAACACCTGCCCGTCGAACGTTCGTCGGCGATAAAGCCAAGCCAGCCCCAGGTAAAGCGTCAGGTTCAGGAGCGCGTCGTAAATTTGGGTTGGATGCACCGGCAGTCCCTGGGTCGA
Organism: Limisphaerales bacterium; assembly: GCA_020848635.1. Taxonomy (GTDB): domain Bacteria; phylum Verrucomicrobiota; class Verrucomicrobiia; order Limisphaerales; family JADLHS01; genus JADLHS01. The sequence continues at coordinate 3,932 of JADLHS010000613.1, read as the reverse complement.
ATGATCGTCCGGGAAACGGATGGCCCATGGCAGTTCGCAGGAACGCCCGAAGCAGCAGCCGTTCATCAGGCAGCCGATGCGCCCGAACATCGAACCGAGGGCGATGCTGGGCGTGAGCACATCGGCGAGTTTCCAGAGCGGAATTCTCTTCCAGCGCGCAAACAGGATGACGGCCAGCGACGCGCCGGTGAGACCACCGTAATAAACCAGACCGCCGCGTTGGATCATGAAGAGCTCCGACCAGGGTTGGCCGGCAAAGCTTTCGCGCCAGTAGGTGGCGATGTAGAGGACTCGCGCTCCCAAAATCCCGCCGAGCAACAGCCAGGGCACGACCAGGTCGGCGATCTGCTCGCCGGGAATCCCGGCGCGGGGCGCCCGGCGGGTGGCGGTCCAAAGCCCGGCAAGAAACGCCAGAGCGATGCAGATGCCGAACCAGTGAACGGTCAGCGGTCCGAGGTGGAATGCAATTGGATGCACGGCCAGAAAGTAAAGGGAATGCTTGCGGATGAGAAATGGATTCTCGAGGGCTGGACTTCAGGGCCGCGCTTTTTCGCGGAGTCTATCGAAGCGGGGCTGCCAGTCACTCCACGCCGCCGCCCAATCCGCGCCCGCCAGGTTGGTGTGGGCCACCGGCCAGAGCGTTTCCAACGCGCCAAGTTCACGGGCCAGCGGCTTTTTGTCGTGCCACTTCAAATACGCTTCCGCCAGCGTGAGCCGGTTCTCGGGAAAATCGGGCGCGAGCTCGGCGGCCCGCTCCAAGTGTTTGCGCGCTTTGCTCCGGCTACCGACACTCAGCGGCCAGCCGGGGGCTTCAAGATAAAGCAGCCCCAGGCTGCGATCCGGGCCCGCGTAGCAGAATTGTTCGTCCAGTTCGCGGGCCTTGTGGAACTCCCGCTCCACCTCCTTCACCATGCCGTAGGCGGCCAGATTCCGCTTTAGGTCCGCCAGTTTTCCCACGGTGATCGCCAGGTAGTAATGTCCCGCGGCCGCGGTTGGCTCCAAGGCCACACTCACCCGGCTAGCCGCGATGCCTTCGTTGATGATCTTCTCCATTTCCTTCGGTTCGCCCAGAACGGTCACCAACTCGAAGCTCGCCCGCCCCACCTGCCAGGCTGCAACGCTGTTGGTGGGCTCGGCCGCGTAAAGCTTTTGGGCGGCGGCCAGGCTCTGTTCGGCGTGCGTGCGAAACTGAAGCGGATCGGCGGGGTTGTCATCGGAGGCGAAACCGCGATTTACGCCCCCGCCCCCGGCGGCGAACGCCAGGCCGGTCAGCAGAATGGCCCGATGCAAGCGGGCCCCCTGAACCATCGAATTAGCTGTTGCGGACATGCGCGGGCAACATATACTGAGCTATCAGTGACATTACAGCGGAAAACGATTCAATTGTTGGGGTGCGCGGCCCTGTCGCTTTTGACGGCTGGGTGTAGTGGCGTTAACGCGTCCAAGAGTGTCTCGCCGCTCGATTTTCTTATCCCGGGCGGCGGCTCGTTATGGAAAGGTCTGCTTTACGTACCGCCGCCGCCGCCTCCGGCGTTCCCTGTCCCGGCGGTTCCCATGGGGCCGGTTGGTCCGCCCCAAGAGCCTCCCCAACAGCTCGCGCTCGTCCGTTAAACTTATGAGATTCCCGTTCGCATTGTCGGCGAAAATCGCCGGCCACATCATTAAACACAAACTGCGCAAGACCCCCAAGTTTGCGATGGTCTTGCAGCTCGAACCGCTGCACACCTGCAATCTGACCTGCACCGGCTGCGGGCGCATTCGCGAATACTCCACCAACCTCAAGGACATGGTGCCGCTGGAAAAGTGTCTGGCCGTGGCCGAGGAATGTGATGCGCCGATGGTGAGCATTTGCGGCGGCGAACCGCTGATTTATCCAAAGATCGAGGAGTTGGTGGACGGCATCCTCAAGCAGGGCCGCATCATTTATATCTGCACCAATGGGGTGTTCATGCGGAAGAAAATGCGGGATTACCTGACCGCCGTTTATACGCCGGCCATGGAGCCCACGCTCCAGGAATTGCTGAAGCAGGAACTCGTCTCCGCGAAGGAAGCCGAAGTCATCCGCGAGGCGGACGCCGCCGCGCGCCAGAAAGTCGTCATTCGTCCAAGCCAGTGGATGTATTGGAACGTTCATGTGGACGGACTGGAATTCACCCACGACCTTATCGTCGAGCGCGAGGGCGTCTTCAAGGAATGCATTCTCGCCATCAAGATGGCAAAGATTCTCGGCTTTCAGACAGCCACGAACACCACCGTTTACAAGGAAACGGACGTGCAGGAACTCGAGGACATGTTCGGTTTCCTCTCGTCGCTCAACGTGGACGGCCACACGATTTCCCCCGGCTACGAATACGACGCCGCCCGGAAGGACATGGTCAAGCGGCTGGGCAAACAGCCGGAAGACTTCTTCCTTACCCGCAAAATGACCCGGCAGAAATTTGCGCGGATTCAGGAGTGGGGTGAAAAGTTTACCATCTTCGGCACCCCGGTTTATCAGGAATTCCTCGCCGGCAAACGCGAGTTGACCTGCACCGCATGGGCGATCCCAACTTACAACGTCAAGGGCTGGAAAGCGCCGTGCTACCTGATGACCGACGGCCATTACGACGGTTACCAGGAAATGCTCACCAAGGTGCAGTGGAATAAGTACGGCGTGGTGGACGGCGTCGCGCGCGACCCGCGCTGCGAGAACTGCATGGTCCATTGTGGCTACGACCCCAGCGGTGCGCTCGGTACGAATTATCAACGCGGCGACAACTGGAAGAATTTCAAATACAACTTCGGCGCGAAGCCCAAGCCGTACGCGGTAACGGCCGAGTTGACCAAACGCGCCTTCAACGGCGCGACCATTGGCAAAGGTCACCTCGCCGAGGCCAAAGCGGCGATCAACAGTCCGCGGGCCGCGATGAACGGTGCCCAGGCCGCCTTCACGCGCAAAGAAGAGCCGCACTCGCACAATGGCGACGGTAACGGCAATGGCAATGGCTCCTGTGGCACCGGCGACACCACCCAGCGCGACGAGTTGCTGGCCAAGATCGCCGGCGCGAAGAAGGCGGAGTAAGGCTGGCACGGCTGCGGCGTGACGTCGCAATCGGAGCGCGGACAGCCATGTCCGCGAGTTTCTTGGTCGCGACCGGTGAGGCTTGTCTCATCGGCGGCTCTTTGCTCTCATTTTCGCGCGGACAAAGCTGTCCGCGCTCCTATGCGCTCGATTCGCCCCAACGTCTTCGAGACCATTCGTGAAAAGCGCCAATGGCACACTCCGCCGGATCCCGAGGCCGCCAAGCTCGGCTTTCGCGGTTGGCATTCGCGCGGCTACCTCCCGCACTTCGACCTGCCGGGCGTCATCCAGATGCTCAACTACCGTCTCGACGATGCCATGCCCGCCAGCCTCCGGCACGAGTGGGCCGCGTTGCTCGACATCAAAGCCGAGTTGAAACGCCGGACGAAAATAGAAGATTACCTCGACCGCGGTCTTGGCAACTGCGAACTGCGTGACCCGCGCGCCGCAGCCGCAGTCGAAGAGAACTGGCTTCATTTCGATGGACAAGATTACCGCCTGCTCGCCTGGGCCGTGATGCCCAACCACGTCCATCTGCTCGTGGAAATCTGGCAGAAACCCATGGTCGGACTGTTGCAGGGCTGGAAGGGTTTCACTGCGCGCCACATCAATCGCGTTCTGGGGCGACGCGGCAAGCTGTGGCAGGACGACTATTGGGATCGCTATATTCGGGATGAAGCGCATTACCGGAAAGTGGTCCACTACATCGAATCGAATCCGGTGAAAGCGGGTTTGGCAAAAACACCGGAACAATGGCCCTTCAGCAGCGCGCGTTTCCGCGACGAATACCACCGGCTCAAACCGCCACCGAAGCCGTGACGGAATGCGGACCGGAGCGCGGATCGCCGAGTCCGCGCGTTTCCTTTTTCAT
>JADLHS010000612.1 GCA_020848635.1 Limisphaerales bacterium | reverse complement strand
GGCGCCGGCGGGAATGTGCAAGTGCCGCCGCAGAGCGTCCTCCACGCGCTCCGCGCCCGCCACATGACACGCCGTGCCGCGACAGACGCGCACGACGTGTTTGCCCGTCGGTTGCATGCGAAACATGTCGTAGAACGAGGCCACGCCCGAAATCGCCGCGGGCGTGATCTCTGTTGTCTCGCACACGCGCCGCAACGCCGCTTCCGGCAGATAACCGTAATGCTCCTGCAACGACTGCAAGATCGGGATCAGCGCCTCGGGTTTCCGACCCACGCGCGCCACCGCTTCGTCCGCAATGGTCAGGTCAATGGGCATGGTTTAAATTCGAGATCCGAAGGTCGAATTCCGAAGAAAGCCCGGATTCCCGGCCTCGGCTTGCTTTCGAGCTCCGAAATTCGGTTTTCGGATTTGTTCTCATTTCTTCCCTCCGAGACACCACAAGTTCGTTGCCCCGCGCAGATAAACGTGGCCATTTGCAATTGCCGGACTGGCGTGGAACTTGTCATCCATTTTCGCGCGGCTCAGTTCCTTGAACTCGCGTCCCGCTTCAACCCACACGACCTCGCCTTTGGTGTTGAGGACGAGCAATCGGTGACCAACGATGGCCGGGGAGGATTGGACCTCCAACTCCAAATCCTTTTGCCAGACCATTTTCCCATCCTTCGCGTCAAAGCAAGTCAACAGCCCGCCGGTGGTCACGGTGAACACCAAGTCGCCGTTGCTCACCGGGCTCGTAATGTCCGGCAAACTTTCCTCCACCGTCCACGCGAGGTGGGATTTGGTCACGTCGCCGGCCCCGTCCGGACGAAGCGCGAAAAGCTTGCTTGCCGGATTAATCGCCATGACCAGTCCGGCCGCGAAAATCGGCGAGGGCGTGATTTCGCCTTCCATCAATTCCGCACGCCACAGTTCGTTGCCGTCCGCGAGGGACGAACTCATCACGAAGGGCAGCGCCAGCGTGATGATCTGGAGCCTGCCCGCCGCTTCGATGATGATCGGGGACGCCCACGAACCGTGCGTGGGCTTGGTGCGATCCCAGAGCAGGCGTCCGGTCGCGCAGTCAAATGCCAGCAGCTTTGAACCCCCAGGCGCGCCTTCGTCTTGATCCATCTGAACCACCAGTTTGCCCGGCCAGATCGCCAGCGAACTGGCATGGCCATACATGTTCTTCGGCACGCCGATGTTTTTCGCCCAGGCGAGCGCGCCGTCAAACTTGAACGCCGCGAGGTCGCCGTTCGCAAACAGGCCAAACGCGCGGCGACCATCCGTGGCCATCGTCGAGGCGGCGTAACCGGTCGCGTCCGGAATCTCCGGCGGCACTGCCGGGCTGCCGGGCACATTTGCGACGGCGCGCTGCCACAGAAGTTTTCCGTCCCCGGCGTCAAAACACATCACTTCGCGCTGCTTCGCATCGCCACCGGAAAGAAAGACCCGATTGCTCCACACGACCGGCGAATTGAAGCCGAGCGCCGGCACGGACGATTTCCAGACCACGTTTCCGCCGGCGGTTACGTCGAAGTTCAAGCCCGCATCACCACTCGTCGCGCCGCCGCCAGCCAGTCCGCGGAAGCGCGGCCAGTTGGCTTGGAACTCCGCCAGCGAAGGCAAATCCGAGGCGTTGCTCTGGCTGCCGGCGAGCGCTTGGTTCAATTCGCCGGCTGGATCCGGCAACGGCGATTGGCTTGTGAAAGCCAGCGCGAGCAAACCGGTTCCGATCGCGCCGCCGACGCCCGCCACCGACCACCGCGCGCGGGTTGCCGCTTGCAGGGCGAGCGATTGGGCGTCCGTCCGGCGCTGCGGCCGGGGGCGGGGTTGCGTCAAGCGCGTTGCGGCTTTCGCGGCCAACAACAGCGCGCCGACCCCGGCGACCAGCAGCCATCCGCCGGTGACGTTGAGGGCGAGCCGCCGGAAGTAACGCTCGCGGAATTCGAGATCGAGCCGACGAATCTCGCTGCGCAACGCTTCGTCCGCTGGCGCGACGCGGAGTTTTTCCTTCAGCGCGAGCAATTGTGGTGATTTCCAGGGGTCCCGCTCGGCCGCGACCGAGTGCTGATAGAGCATGTAGGTACAAACCAGGAGGCAGAATGCCATCGCGATCCAAGCGGTTCGAGACAGCGTTCCGGCTTTTTGGACTGCGGTGGCAGAGGGCAGCGATGGCAACGGTTTCTCCGACGCTTCCGGGGCGGTCGAGAGCGGCGTGGCGCTTCCCTTCCCGCCGTCTTCCAAGCCGGCTGGCTCCGCCTTGGCGTGAGAAGTCGTCATGCCTTGACCGGGGTTGCGATGGAAGCGGACGACGGCAGTTCGCTCGCCGGCAGCTGGCCGATGCGGACCAGCTCCTGCGGGCACGAACGAAAACAGCGGGCGCAGGCGAAGCAAGCGCCGCGATCCGGCTCGAAATCCGTTCGCAGTGTCCGCAACGAGAGACTCACCAGCTTCACGCCCAGCACCAAGCCGACCCAGCCACCAAACGCCAGGCACGCCCGCCGGAAACGTTGTTGCAGATCCGCTGCGGATTTCAGCAATGCCTCCGGGTCGTGTTCGGCACGTTGAAGCGCGAGCGTTTCGGGCGTCATCACGCCATAGTTCACTGGCGATTTTTGCTGCGCGAGGTAGCGCTCGGCGAGTTCAACCGTCGGGTTCAGTCGGGAAACCGGCACCGCCAGCCGGCCACCCAGCCACGCGCCGCCCACGATCAGTGCTGGCACGAGCAGGACGAGCCAACCGAGCCGCCGGCGTTCGGGCGTCAGCAGTTTTGGTGCGATCGTACCTGGCGAAGGCTCGCGCATCGCGCCAAACGGACAGGCGTTGGCGCAGAGCTGGCATTGGGTGCAGACATCGGGGGTCACCCGCACGCGCCATTTCGAGGCAAGCGCGGCGAGTTTGAGCAACGCACCGTAGGGGCAGAGGAAACGGCAGTAGGGGCGACCCACGAACATCCCCAGCAGAAGCGTGAGCGCCGCGAGCGCAATTAGGAGGCCGGGGCCGTTCAGTCGGAAGATCGGCACAATCGGATCATAGCGACAGATCGGGAAACCCGTGCCCGTCGCGGCGAACGCGAGGCCGAAGCCGAGAAAGATGAACGGTAAAATACCCAGCGCATGTTCGAGCCAGGCGGGAACCTTCAGGGGCTTGATGATGAGCAAATCCTGCAAAGCGCCGTGCGGACAGACTCCCGCGCAAAACGCGCGGCCCGCGAATAGCGCGACGATGAGCGGCAGCGCGAAGAACGCGATGACGGTGAGCGGCACCGTGTAGCCGGCCTCGCACAGACCGAGGATGATGTTCTGCGGCGCGCCGATGGCGCAAATGCAGCCTTTCCGCCAGAAGCCGAAATACGCGAGCGAGCAGAGGGACAGCCAGAAAACTCCGCGGCGCGAGCGGTGTTTGTGGATGAGCCACACCGCGACGCCAAGGCACCCTGCCAGCACGGCGACGTCGAGGTATTGCAGCCATTCCGCGCGGGCGGCAGGCGTGGTCGTGATGGGGAGTTGGTGATTCGTTTCACTGAAATCGGGTGGCGGGAAACGGGGTTCGGCAAGGGAGGAGAAGGTCAGCAGTGCAAGCGTCGCTAGCATGAGCAGTGTAGCCTTTGCCCCAAAACTGATGCACCACAGTGGGTAGGGTCGTCGCGGTGTGACGATCCCGGCCCGTGCAGGGCCGGAACAATTCATCGTATTGTTCGCATTCCGTGGAGAAGAATTGCGCCGTTGCACGCGGCGCTGGTCGTCGCAGCGCGACGACCCTACCACCGGCACGGAAGCCGTCCGTTCCGTTTCAGACAGAGCCTCCTCACGTCGGCTGCTGCGATGGAGAAGGCGGCTCATGTTCAATGCGCGTGGGTGGTCTTGAGCAGATACGGCTGGCTCGCCGGCACGCGGCGGAAGGCGTCGCCGGGACAGGTGCGGGCGATGGCGCATTCGTTGCAATGCACGCAGCGGTCATGGCGGATTTGCAGGAACAGCGAGCCGTTGCCGAAACGACTACAGCCCTCAACGCACTTGGCGCAGCCGATGCAAAGCTGCTCGTCAATCTTGTATTCGTAGTAGGGGTCTTCGATAAACGAGCGTTGAATCGCGCCCGTGGGGCAGAGCTGGTTTTCGGCAGCAGTGGTGAGCGCGTTTGGCTCGGGCTCGAAGTAGCCGGTGCAAAGATTGCAGTAGCCGCACATCGCGAAGGCGTGGACGCATTTCACGGCGGACTGTTCGAGCACGCACTTCGTGGCGCAGTTGCCACAGCGGAGACACTTCTGCGGATCAATCTGCCAGACCCAGCCCTCGGCGGTGCTACGGTTGGCCACCACGCCGGCCAGCGCGCCGAGACCGGTCATTGCGGCAATCCGTGCTCCGTTGCGCAGGAAAGTGCGGCGGGTGGTCGGCCGATCCGATTTTGGCTGCTCGTTCATGCCCGGTGCTTCATCACGCGGACATCGCCAGTGACCAGGTCTAAAATGTAGATCCGCCCTTGCGCATCCACGGCCGCATCAAGCCCGCCCGCGGTGCAATCGGACGGACCGCAGGCCTTGCCGTTCGCGACGAACGACTCCACGCCCGCGACGACGGATTCGAACTGGCCGTCGGTGCGGTAAACTTTGACGCGCGGCAATCCTTTTTCGCAGGTAACGAAACGACCGTCCGGCAGCAACGCGAGGTTGATCGGATTGCAGCAGCCACAAAACCCCTTGATCCCCATGGAAGCCGATCCCCAGGAACCCTCAAAGTCCCCGTCCGCCGTGTAAAGTTCCATGCGATGCCGTCCGGGATTGTTGACGCGCAGTAACCCATCACGCGACACTTCTACGTCGAAGAACGGGCTGGGAATGATGAAACCGGGAATGTTGCGTTCCTTGTCTTTCTCGCCGATGCGCCGGACGAGTTTCCCGGACTTGTCGTAACGCAAGATGACGCGATTCCCGGCGTCGGCCGCGTATACTTCGTTCTCGGTCGTGGCCATTCCCGTAATCCAGGATTTCTTACCGGGTGAATCCCAAGTGGCCTTGCGCTGGCCTTTGGCGTCGAAGACTTCGATGTGGTCGCGCAGGCCAAGATAGATCGTCCCGTCCTTTTCAACCGCACAGCAGCGGGACGGTTCGGCCAGGGCAATCTCGAGTCCGCGGTCGCCGGAGCGGTTCCTCGCGGTGAGATAATTGCCGGAGCAAAGGTAGAGCGTATCTTCCGGACCGATCGCGATGCGCTTGGCTTCGGCGTGCGGCGCTTTCCAACGCGCGGTTTCTTCGTAGGTGATGAGCTTGGGATCGGTTTTCTGGAGATGTGAAACGTCGTAGGCGAACGGATTCGTGGCGGCCTTTTCGGCCGCCTGCCCGCGCTGCAAAGCAATCGCCCCAAGGATGGCCATGGCGCCGGCGGTTTGGCTGAAGAATTTCCGGCGCGAGGCGAGTTGAAATTCGCGTTTCATGAAACCCCTCCTTTGCTTGTAGGCGCCGACGTGAGGAGGCTCTGACTTTTCAGTGGAATAGTCTGAGCCTCCTCACGTCGGCTGCTTCGAAAATAAAATTCTTTCGCCGAAAGCGCCGGGGGCAAACCGCACTCAGCAAGCGTTTCGCAACTGCGGCAGATTCCCTGATTGATGCAGGTCTGGCCGGCCAGTTTGCCGCCGCTGCGTTGGACCAGCGTAGCCGACACCGCGCCCAACGCGGTGAGCAGGGCATAACGCGCGCCGCCGCGCAGAAACTCCCGCCGGCTCGCGCCGCCAGTTTGATCGGCTTCGTTCATGGCGCAAAAATGAAGGGCTCCGGCCCGAAGAAATCCACGAACCGGCTGCCACTTTGATTGACCCCTAAAAGCTAGGCGCGCCCGCCTAATCCCGCTTCCTTTGGATTGGCAAACATTGGCTCTTTATTGCCGCCGGGCGGCACGAGCGCGGTAGCGGTGACGACAGGATCAGGGTGCAGCGGATGGGGACGCATCTTGAAGGCTGCCCCGGAACGGCGGGGGGTTCGACCGCCCGGGGCGCGAGCTGCGGCTCGGCAGCTCGCCGCCGGCTCGCCGAGCTCGCAAAGGACACCACTCGGGAACGAAGCAAATATTTTGGCGCCTCCGCCCCAGACGCACGGCCGCAAAAAACTGGAGCCGGAAGTTCCGCAAGGAACGATCCGGCAGCCGTCTGCAACTTGAATGGATAGCGTGTGGGTGTACTGCAAAGTGTTTCTGGACCGGGCCGCGGCGTTGGATCGCGGCCCTGGCAAGTCGGTTGAGGTGAGACCTGCGTGGGCAGCGCACTCTGACCGGCTCGACT
>JADLHS010000611.1 GCA_020848635.1 Limisphaerales bacterium | reverse complement strand
ATTCTCGCCGATGATCTGGGCGCGCACGACCTCGGCTGTTACGGCGCGGACTTGCACGAAACTCCCAATATTGACCGGCTGGCGCGCGAAGGGGTGCGTTTCACCCAGGCGTACGCCATGTCCGTCTGCTCACCGACGCGCGCCGCCATCCTCACCGGCAAGCACGCCGCCCGGTTGCACCTGACGACCTGGCGGGAATCCGCGGAGAAACCGACCCGCGACAAACCGCTCCTGCCCCCGCCCGCCATCACGGATCTGCCGCATTCGGAAATCACCATTGCGGAGGCGCTGAAACCTGCCGGCTATCTTACGCTGCACGTGGGCAAATGGCATCTGGGGGACGCCGGCCATTCGCCGGAGTCGCAGGGCTTCGACCTCAATATCGGCGGCACGCATTGGGGCGCGCCCGCGACCTTCTACCATCCCTTCAGCGGCCCCACTGGCACGGCGCGCGAGTTTCGCTACGTGCCCGGACTCGGTCTGGGCCAGCCGGGTGATTATCTGACCGACCGGCTGACGGATGAGGCGCTGAAGTTAATTGAAACGGCGGGAGACCGGCCGTTTTTTCTGGAACTCTGGCATCACAGTCCCCACACGCCCATCGAGGGCAAGCCGGAGCAGGTGGAATACTTCCAGCGCAAGCTCAAGCCCGGTTTCCGCCATCAAAATGCGGCGTACGCGGCCATGATTCAATCGCTCGACGACAGCGTAGGCCGCGTTCTGGACCTCCTCCAAAAGCGCGGATTGGCGGACCGCACGCTGGTAATTTTTGCCTCCGACAATGGCGGCTACACAAATCCATTTCGGGACAAAGTGCCGACCGATAACTGGCCGCTGCGTTCCGGTAAAGGTTCGCTCTACGAAGGCGGCATCCGCGTGCCGCTCATTGTCCGCCTGCCCGGTGTGACGCCCAAGGGCGTCACGTGCAACGAGCCGGTGATGTGCGAAGATTTTTATCCCACGCTTGTCGAATTGTGCGGTGACGCCGCCGCCCGCCAAGCTGTGCGAGGCGGAAGCCTGGACGGTTTCAGCCTGGTGCCGTTGCTGAAGGATCCGCAATCCCATTTACAACGCGACGCGCTGTTTTTCCACTACCCGCACTATTACTTCAACACCACGCCGGTCAGTGCCGTGCGCGTCGGCGACTGGAAACTGCTCGAATACTTGGAGGACAACCACAGCGAGTTGTACAATCTGCGGGACGACCCCGGTGAGGCGCACGATCTCGCTTCGCAGCAGCCCGGCCGCGCCGCCGAACTGCGCACCCGCCTGCACCAGTGGTGGCAGGATGCCGGCGCGCAGTTGCCGCAGAAGAACCCGGACTTTCAACCCAAGGCCAAATAGACCAATCCGTGAACCGCACTTTGTCAACGTTGACGTTGTTGTTTTGGGCAGCGTTTGGGGGCTTCGTTCATGCCAGCGACGCAGCAGGAAAGTCCGCGCGTTCGCCCAACGTGGTCTTCATCATCTCGGATGATCAGGCGTGGAATGACTATGGGTTCATGGGGCATCCGCACATTGCCACTCCCGCACTCGACCGGCTCGCGGCGCAATCGCTCACGTTTGATCGCGGTTATACGCCGGTGCCACTTTGCCGGCCTTCGCTGGCGAGCATCGCAACCGGACTTTACCCGCATCAACATGGCGTCACCGGCAATGATCCCGCGCTGCCGGAGGCCACCGTCAACGCCATGGCGGCGCGCGGCGAGGCGAAATACGCGCGCTACTACGAAACCATCATCAACCACTTTGCGCGCCAGCCCAATCTGGTGCGGGATCTGGTTTCGCGCGGCTACGTGGCGTTGCAGACTGGCAAGTGGTGGGAAGGCGACCCGATCAAAACCGCCGGCTTCACCCATTCGATGACGCAAGGCACGGCCAGAAGCAGCCGACATGGCGATGCGGGTCTCGCCATCGGCCGGGAAGGGCTGGAGCCGATTTACAACTTCATTGAGCAGGCGGGCGACCACCCGTTTTTTATTTGGTATGCGCCGATGCTGCCGCATGCGCCACACACACCGCCGGATGAGCTATTGCAGAAATACCTTAAGGTCGCACCAAGTGAACCGGTCGCGCGTTATTGGGCGTGCGTCGAATGGTTCGACCGCACTTGCGGTGAACTCCTCGGTTATCTCAACCGAAACGGTCGGCGGGAAAACACGATCATCGTGTACACCGCCGACAACGGCTGGCTCCAGGATCCCGAGCAGGCCAACCAGTTTGCACCCCGCTCTAAACGCTCGCCGTACGAAGGAGGCATACGCACGCCGATCCTGATTTCCTGGCCGGACCATGTGAAGCCGCGACGGGATAAGGCGCACCTGGCCAGCACCGTGGATTTGTGGCCAACGCTGGCCGCACTGCTGAAGATACCAGCCCCGATCGGCTTGCCCGGCCTCAATCTGACCGACGCCCGGGCCGTCGCCCGACGCACCGCCGTTTTTGGCGAGCAGTATGCACACGACGTCGCCAACGTGGACGAACCGACACGGAGTCTGGAACACCGCTGGGTGATTGACGGCTGGTGGAAACTGATTGTGCCCGATCCTCGCACACAACCAGGGGAAGCGGCGGAGCTATACAATCTGCGCGATGACCCATGGGAGCAAAATAACCTGGACGGCAAGGAAGCTGGTCGCGTCAGGAAACTATCCCATCGTCTCGATGAGGCGTGGAATCCAACTCCATGAGAAAACCACCAACCCGCGGTCTGATTTCCTCAATTGTTTTGGCGTTTGCGCTTGGCTTCGCCGGTTGCGCTCAGGCCGGCGGTGGCCCGCCCCGGCCGAACGTTGTATTAGTACTCGCCGACGATCTTGGCTTCTCCGACATCGGCAGTTATGGCGGCGAAATTGCCACGCCGAATCTGGACCGGCTCGCGACGGGCGGGGTGCGACTCACGCAGATGTACAACACGGCCCGCTGCTGGCCCACACGGGCGTGCCTCATGACCGGCTACTATGCGCAACAGGTCAATCGTGATCCGGCAAAACAGCGTCCCGCCTGGGCGGCTTTGCTCCCGGAACTGTTGAAGCCGGCGGGTTATCATAGCTATCATTCGGGCAAGTGGCATGTGGACGGCAAGGTGCAAGCCGGCGGATTCGATCATTCATATTCGTTTGAAGACCACGACCGCTACTTCACCCCCAAAAACCATCTGCTTGATGACGTACCGCTGCCGCCGGTGAAACCCGGCGACGGGTATTATGCAACCACCGCCATCGCACAGCACGCAATTGACTTCCTGGCCGGGCACGCCGCCAAACATCGCGACCAGCCGTTTTTTCTCTACCTGGCCTTTGTCGCGCCGCATTTTCCGCTGCACGCATTGCCGGAGGACATCGCCCGCTATCGCGACCGTTATCTCGCGGGTTGGGACGTCATCCGCGAACAACGGGCGCGGCGCCTGCGGAAATCCGGCATCGTGGACGGGCATTTGTCGGCGCTTGATTCCCAATTCACCCCACGCTATCTCAAACCCGATCTGCTGGCAGAAATCGGCGCCGGCGAAGTCGAGCACGCCGTGCCGTGGAAGGACCTGACGCCGGCGCAACAGCGGTTTCAAGCGACCAAGATGGCGATTCACGCCGCGATGGTGGACCGCATGGACCGCGAAATCGGCCGCGTGTTCGATCAGCTTCGGGCGATGGGCGCATGGGAAAACACCCTGATCGTTTTTCTTTCCGACAACGGCGCCGACGCGACGTTGTTGGTGCGCGGAGACGGGCATGATCAATCCGCCCCACCGGGGTCGGCAGGGTCGTTCCTTTGCCTGGGTCCGGGTTGGGCCAGCGCGGCGAACGCGCCGTTTCGCCGACACAAGATTTGGGTGCATGAAGGCGGCATCGCCACCCCCGGCATCCTGCATTGGCCGGCCGGCATCCCCGCCGGCGGCAAGCTTCGCCATGCGCCCACGCACATCATTGATTTCGTGCCGACCGTGCTGGAGTTGGCTGGCGTTTCCCCTCCGGAAACTTGGGGCAGTCAAACGCGCCCTGCCCTGCCCGGAAAAAGTCTTGTCCCGCTTTTCAAACGCGACGCGGCAATTCCGCGGGACGCGCTGTATTGGGAACACGAAGGCAACCGGGCCTTGCGCCAGGGCGATTGGAAACTGGTTTCCGAGGCTGAAAACAAAGGCCAGTGGGAATTGTATAATCTCAAGCGCGACCGCATCGAATCCAAGAACCTCGCTCCGTCGCATCCCGACCGGGTGCAGGAGATGTCGGCGCGGTGGCGGCAAATGGATGAGGAATTTCACCGCGCCGGCGGGACGGGTGAAAGCAGGACCGGCAAAACCGGGGAATGAAATGAATACTATGAACCACGTCGAGCGTTTCCGGGCGGTGATGGACTTCCAGCCAGTAGATCGTTTACCGCGGTGGGAATGGGCCATGTGGTGGGACGAAACCATCGCTCGTTGGCATAACGAGGGCCTGCCGCGCGAACTGAAGTTCAGCCGGGTTTTCGACCTTGCGCAATACTTCGGGCTGGACCCCTACCAGCAGTTCTGGTTTAGCACCACGGATCCGACCATCGAGGCCACCCAACATCACGTCGAGGGCATCGTCAGCAACCTGGACGACTACCGCCGCATCCGGCCGGGCTTGCTCCCCCGCCACGACGCCGCGATCGCCGGGATGGCGGCCTGGGCCGAACGCCAGCGGCGCGGCGAAGCGGTGGTGTGGGCCACCCTGGAAGGCTTCTTCTGGTTTCCGCGCACGCTGATGGGGTTTGAGAAGTTGATGTTCGCGTTTGCCGACCAGCCGGAATTGTTGCACCAGATCAATCGCGACCTGCTGGAGTTCAACCTTCGCCTGATTGACCAAATCTTCCGCGTGTGCGTGCCGACGTTCATGACCATCGCCGAGGACATGAGCTACAATCACGGGCCGATGATTTCCAAGCTGACGTTCGATGAGTTCGTCGCTCCCTATTATCGCAAACTGCTCCCCCGGCTCCAGGAACATGGCATTCCGCTGTTCATGGACACGGACGGCGACGTGACCCTGCTGGCCCCGTGGCTGGAGGAACTCGGGGTTCGCGGCGTGCTGCCGCTCGAACGGCAGGCGGGGGTGGATGGGATGAAGCTGCGGCAACAGTTTCCGCGGCTGCTCCTAGTCGGGCATTTCGACAAGATGACCATGAACCAAGGCGAGGCCGCGATGCGCGCCGAGTTCGAGCGTCTCGGGCCGCTCATGAAAACCGGCGGGTTCATTCCAAGCGCGGACCATCAGACACCGCCGGGGGTGGCGCTGGAGCAATACCGGGTTTATTTGCGGCTCTTGAATGAATTTACGAACCAACCCTAAAATCATGCCCCCACCCCATATGAAGACCACGGCCACCCAAATCCTTGGATTCACCATGTTGGCTTTCGCGCTGACTTCGGCGCCCAGGATTGACGCAGCCGCGCCGGTAGCAGAACCGGTTTCCCCGCCGCCCGACTTTCAGTCGCGACATCTTGCCGTTGGATTCGCGCGCACCGAGCCGGCGTTCACCGTCTTCACCGTGGACGCGCTCGGCCAGGGCAAGCTGGCGCACAACCCGGTCCTGCCGGCAAATCGGCCCGGCGGCGCGCTGAAATTCGTCGCGGGCAAACCGGGCAAATTCACTTATATGCTGGCGCCGGCGAGCGGCAATTCGGCGCCAGCGTGGGCAGTGATTTGCGGCGAGCAAACCCTGAAGTTGCGCTCCCGGTTTGTGCCCGGCGTGAGCAATGCCCCCTTTCTGCTCAAGTTCGACCAGAAGGCGAATCATGCGACGTTGCTTGGCCTTATGTCGCCGGGCGAGCGCCGCGTCGCCCTGCCGTGCGTGCTGCATTTGCCCGACCTCGGCTCCGTTCGTATTCATGCCAGTGTGAAAGGGACGAAACTCGACTATGATGCCCGTCGCTATGTGAAGCCGAACTTCGTGGAGGTTTCGTTTCCGCCGGCCACCGCCGCCCAACCCGACGTGGAATACCACCTTGAAGTGGCCGCGATCCACCCCAAGTTGCCCGGCCTCGAACCGGACGCCCGCTTCGATGGCTTCCGCCGCAGCTACTTGAATATTCTTCAGGTCAACCCGCGACTCCAGATGCTCGCCAACAACTCGTCCAGCGACCCCTGCGCCTTCACGGTGTTCAAGTATTCCGAAATCGCCCGGCGGGCGCCCCCGCTGGTGGACGGGCTGACGGCGTTGGATTTGATTCGCATGACGTTGGATCGGTACCTGGCTGGCGCGAAGGGCTACGGGCAGGTCGGTTACGGCCCGACAAATCCGGTCGGGGCAGACATCATCGGCTGGGGCTCGCCCTACGACTCGGCGGATACGTATCCCTCGCTGCTCATCGCCGCGTGCAACTACGCCCAAGGCGCGAAGGATTGGAAATGGGCGCGCACGAACCACGCCCAGCTCGCCGCGTGGGGCCGCCGCATCTTCGCGATGGATCACGACGGCAACGGGCTGATCGAGTACCCATCCAGCGGCAACTATGGCGACCGCCCCTCCGCCGAACGGCGGCCGGCAAACTGGTGGGACACGATCAATTTCGGCCATGAGGACGCCTACGCCAATGCGCTGGCGTTCCGGGCGGCCACCCAGTTCGCCGACGTCGCGCGGAAGCTGGGCCACACGGAGGACGCGGCGTTCTTCGCGGACCGCGCCGGGAAACTTCGCCGGGCTTATGGGCCAACGT
>JADLHS010000610.1 GCA_020848635.1 Limisphaerales bacterium | reverse complement strand
TCGCGGCGAAATCAAGGGGCTGATCAGCATCTGCTTCAATCCGCTCGTCTCGTTGCCGAACAACAACATGATCCGCGAGGCGCTGGAGAAGCTGGAGTATTACGTCTGCATTGATTTCTTCCTCAACGAAACCGCCCGTCACGCCAATCTGATCCTGCCGGGATCCCTTCACGAAGAAGAGGATGGCACCGTCACCACGGCGGAGGGTCGCGTCGTGCGCATTCGCAAGGCGGTGAATCCGCCGGGCAATGCCCGCACCGACACCAGCATCCTGCTGGAAATCGCGAAGCGGTTGGGCGCGGAGAAACATTTCACCTACAATTCATCCGAGGAAATCTTCAACGAATTGCGCGTCGCCTCCAAAGGCGGCACGGCGGATTACTTCGGCATCACTTACAAAAAGATCGAGGATAACATGGGCGTGTTCTGGCCGTGTCCTTCGGAGGATCACCCGGGAACGCCGCGCTTGTGGGAGGATCGCAAGTTCAAGACGCCGGATGGCCGGGCGCATTTCCACGGCGTGCCCTACCGCGACCCCGGCGAACTCACTGATGCGGAATATCCGATGATTCTCACCACCGGGCGCGTGGTTTCACAATACTTGAGCGGCACACAAACGCGCCGCATCGGCAAACTCGTCGGCCAATATCCCGAGCCGCTGCTGGAGATTCATCCCCAAACCGCCGCGCGCTTCGGGATCAAGGATCGGGAACTCGTTCGCGTCTCGACCCGGCGCGGTGCCGCCGAGTTTCCCGCGCAACTGGTCGAGACGATCCGCGAAGACACCGTTTTTGTTCCGTATCATTGGCCAGGCCGCAAATCGGCGAACCAGCTTACGTCCGGTCATCTCGATCCGGTCTCCAAGATTCCGGAATTCAAAGTGTGCGCCTGCAAGCTTGAGCCGTTGGGACGGCCCGCACCGTCTGCCGAGGAAACCAAAGCCTACGCCAGCGCATGATCACCACCACGTTTCGGACCGACCTGGAATTCTTCTTCGACCCGCAGCGTTGCATCGGCTGCAAGGCCTGCGAAATGGCCTGCGCCGAGTGCGAGACCAACGGGCAGACTTCGATGATCCATGTGGATTACGTGGATCGTTTTCTCACGACGCAAACCTCGGTGCAGGTCTGCATGCATTGCGAAGACCCGGTCTGTGCGAAGGTCTGCCCGGCTGACGCCATCACGAAGGATGAGTTTGGCATTGTCCACAGCGCGAACACTGCGCGATGCATCGCCTGCTCGAACTGCGTGGACGCCTGCCCCTTTGGCGTGCCCAAAAAAGTCGAGCCAGTGGATCTGATGATGAAGTGCAACATGTGCTACGACCGCACCAGTGCGGGCAAGCGACCCATGTGCGCCACCGTTTGCCCCAGCGGCGCGCTGTTCTTCGGCACCCGCGAACAAATCAGCAAGAACCGGCCGAACAGTTCCCCGGTGAACACGTTTCGTTTCGGCCAGCAACTGGTCAAAACCAAGGTCAACATCATGATGCCCAAAGGCGCCACAGAACTCGTGGTGGACAGCGAATGAATCCCTCAAGCCCACTCCCAGAAAAGTCCGCACCCGAAGTTGATTTCCCCATCGAACGGGTTGAAGCCGAACATGTCTCGCGCCGTGAATTCACCAAGTTCCTCTGCCTCGTCTCCGGCGGCATGGCCGTCGGCACCGGCTGGGTCGCAGTGAAGGACCGGCTCTTTCCGCCCGCCCGAATTCAGGGCGAAGCCCTGGTTTGCAAACTGTCCGCTGTCCCACTCGGAGGCACTTACCCTTTCATCGTGCCGGGCGTGCCGACTCCTTTCATCCTCATCCATCTCAACGATGGAAGCTGGCGGGCCTACGAACAGAAATGCACGCACCTGTCCTGCGCGGTGTTCTACCAACCAGAGGCCGACAAGATTCAATGTCCCTGCCACAACGGCTGGTTTGACGCCCGCACCGGCAGCGTGCTGCAGGGGCCGCCGCCCCGACCGCTGCCCCATCTCGAGGTCGTCGTCAAAGGTGAGGAAATTTACGTCACCGAACCGAAACGCACATGAGCAACTTCCGCGAAGCCCAACGTCAGGCGCATCCCACCAAAACCAACACGCTGCTGCTGGGCGTGATGTGCGTGCTGATTCTCATCCTGATCATGCAGATCTGGCTGCTGACGGCGGCGTTGAATGAATCGCTCGACGGCCACAACGCGGTCAAATGGCCGGCCTTCTGGGTGTCGCTGGCGCTGTTCGGTTCGGGAGCGGCATTGCTGCGCTATCTGCCGTCGCCCATCCGCCTGCCTGCGCGCGAAGTGGTGCGCGAAGCGTTCCCGCACGCAGCGCTGGCCTGGCGCACGCTCGGAATCAGCGTGGTGTCACTGGCGCTCGCGTTTGCCGTCTGGTTCATGTGGTCGGCCATTCCCATTCGGCTCAAGGAAGCGGGGTTTAGTTTTTCGCGGCAGCAGTTGTTCTGGCTCACCGCCACCCCGGTGTTGCTGGGTTCGTTCCTGAGAATTCCCTACGGCCTGATTGTCTCCACGTTCGGCAGCCGGCGCAGTTACACCTTTGTCACGCTCTTGCTTCTCTTGCCATGTATCGCCACCGGTCTGGCCGTAAAGAATCCGGCCACGCCTTACTGGGTGTTGCTCGCTTGCGCCGCACTGACGGGAATCGCGGGCGCGAACTTTGCCACTTCGATGGGCGTGATCAATCTGTGGTTTCCCAAGCAGGCGCAGGGCACCGCTCTGGGCATCAACGGCCTGGGCAACTTCGGCGTGACCATCGCCCAGTTCACCATCCCGCTGGTGATTGGCTTTTCCCTGCTCGGCGCATCGGCGAGCCCGGTCGGCACGCCCACGCGTTCCATCCATATTGAGAATGCTGCCTTCATCTGGATTCCATTCATTCTCGTCTGCGCGGCGGCCATCTGGTTTGGCACCAAGGATCACGCGACGCAGCCCAAAACCTTCGCTTCCCAACTGGTGGCCGGCAAACGGTTGCATACCTGGGTGCTGTCGCTGCTCTATTTTCTCACGTTCGGCTGTTTCGTGGCCATGGGCGCATCGCTACCCATGATCATCAAGGAAGTGTTCGCCACGGCACCGGGAGGAGCCCCCACACCGTTGCTCTTTGCGCCATGGGCAGTGGCGGTCGCCACGGTGGCGCGTCCGCTCGGCGGCTGGCTGGCGGACAAATTCGGCGCGGGGTTGGTCACTTCCATTGCCATTGGGACGATGGCCCTGGGCGGCTTCAGTCTTTCGGGTTTCCTGCAACCGGACCAGTTCACCGGATTCTTCACCGTCATCCTGATCATCTGCGCAGCGTCCGGACTGGGCAATGGCAGCGTGTTCAAAATCATTCC
>JADLHS010000609.1 GCA_020848635.1 Limisphaerales bacterium | reverse complement strand
ACTGTCCAGCGGGCGCGAGGAGGACGGCGGCCTTGCCGTCCAGGGCGAAGGGGGTATTCGTTACGGCGACCCAGTTGGTTGGCATGGGTGAATCGGCGACGACCAGGGTAAGGTTCGTGATCGTTGCAGGCCAACTGAGGAGCACTTGGGCGTTTGTCAACGCGATGGTGGGCGAGGGGATGACGGGAACGATGGGCCCCTGCCAGCGCCAGATGGTGTCGGTTTGTCCGAAGCTGGCATTGGTGTTCCCGTCTGCGTCGCCGACGTAAAGGTGGTATGAGGCGGTGAAGAGTTGATTGGAAGCATTGAGGTATGCCAAATCCACCGCGTAGGCATTGTGATCCATTTTCCCGTCCCACTTCCATTTTGCGGAACTGCCGTCCGTGCCGAAGATCGGCGTGTACGGCGAGCCGGGATCGCCGGTGACGTCTTCGTTGATGAAATAGGTTTTGAGTTCGGGCGAACCGCCAATCCGCTCGATCCAAACAAAGTTAGTTCCTTGCAGTTGCGTGGCGTAGGTCTCATAGAAATCGTCGCCGTTGGCGCCGGTCGTGCCTTGATCGTACCAGCCCAACACGCGGCTATAAGCCGTGCCGTTTAGGATGGCGTAGGGTTGAACGGGGTCAAACGTCACGCAGGAAAGGTCGTAGGCTTGGTGGCTCGCATCATAGGCGCCCGGAGCGACGATCAGGCGAATGACGTACGGGGTGGTTTCGACGGTGAGTTGGTTGCTCGCATCAAGCGTTACGTTCAGCATGAGCATCGGATCCCACGCTGGCGGGGGCGAATACGCCACGGCAGAGGCCACCAGCGCCAATGGCAGCCCGGCGGTCGCCCAAAGTCGGCTCGCCCGCGAAAGTGCGCTCGGGACTTTCATGGAAATTGTTTCTTAATAACCGGAGAGGCGGACGTTCCTCCGCCCCTCCGGCCTGAACCGGGGATTTAGGATTTGATTCTGCGGGACGCCAGCAGGCCGAGGATGCCCAAGGCCGCCAAACTCAAGGTCGTGGGCTCGGGCACGGCTTGCCACGTCCAGGTTTCCATGGTGCTTGCGGAGGACTGGTCGGGGTTCAGAATTTCATTTCCGAGCGCATCCCCGACATAGACCTTGTAGGTCGCGGAGAATAATTGTCCGGGCGCCGCGAGGGCCTCGTCCACCGCGTAGGTGTTGTGATCCATCATGCCGTCCCAGAGCCATTTGGTGGAACTGCCGGCCGTGCCGAAGATGCCGGAATAGGAGTTGGGCGAACCCGTGCCATCCATCCCAACGGCAAGGTAGCACTCGAGCCCGGTCGTCTTGTTGAGACAGTCAATCCAGACGTTGGCGCCCGGACCGTAGGTGGAATGAATCTGATTTAGGAGGTGGGTCGCAGGGTCGGGGTTGGCCTTGTTCAGATCGTCCCACCCGAGGCGGCGACTGTATTCCGTCCCGTTCAGCACGGCCCACGGTTGTGCAGGGTCGTAAGTCCCAGCGGGGGCGAGCGTCAGGACGGGCACGATGCTTGGGTTCATTACACTCAACTTCAAGGTGGTATTGTTGAAGCTGGCCATAAGCATTGTCATTGGCATCCAGGACGGCGGGTTGGCGTAATCCGCCTGCGCCGAGGTGATCGTTCCGAGCATCGCCACGGCCAGTGCCGGGGCGCGGAACAAGGATTTCATACTGCAAGGAGTCTGATTTGTTTTCATATTCGGTCGGTTTATCATCCGGGTTAGGGATTTCATTCTGGTTCTAACTTTGGTTTGTGGCTGGCCCGCCCCCCGTTTGCGCCAATGCGCAATGGGGCCGGGTTTACAACCGGTCAAGGGCTTAAACGGAAGCGCGACCACGCAACGAGGTGGCGCGATAGTGATAGGCTGCGGCGATTAAACCACAGGGCAGGGACGCGGGGGCGGTGTGGGCGGTTTTGAGAAGAACGATGGGGAGAAGCGGTCGCGGGCCGGTGGAATTTCCGTGAAATCCCGCGTGGTCAACCGCACGGATTCCGTTGGCAACGGGAATTCGAGTTTCAAGCGCGGGGCCAGTTTCTGCTGGTCTTGCTTGCGTTCTTCCGAGCGACCTTGTTTGATGGTTTTGCACATGGCGCAGGGATGTTCCCCATCAAACGTCATGCGGACGGCGTCGCGGAAGGGATTCTCCTGCGAGTAGGCGATGATCATGCCGGTCCAGGCCAGCGTCTGAAGCAAAGCCCAGTGCAGGCCCAAGGTCAGGACCAGCACCAGCACTGTGGCAAATCGCACTGCGGAACGCACGGGAGCAATCTTAATCAAGCGATCCAAAACGTCAAAGGACAATCTCGTTTGTTATTGGGTCTGAGCGGTGGTTGCGGGTCAGTTGGCGCCATGACTGCCCCGCCTGGTGTGAATGGTGGGGCAGGGAATTGGGCCACGCCCCTGCCAGAGCAAGCCGGCAGCGACCAAGGCCAGTGCAGCGAAACCCGCGATGCTCCTTTATGCCGACCAACGGGAGAAACGGCTTTCCCAGCAATCGCGAGAAGCCATTGTTCACCATCAGGCCGCGTAACTGGCTTTGAAGAAGACCCGGTAGATTGCCCCACCAAGAAGTCCGCCGAGGAGCGGCGCGAGAATATAAACCGTCAGCCAGCCCCAGCCGTGAGTCGCAAACAGAGCGCCATGTATTTCTCTGACTTGGCCCATTCAAAGTTTGGATTTTCACAACCAATTGAGTTTTCGCCATCCCGACCGGTGGATATAGTTGAGCGTGAATGTTGCGCAACTGCAGGCAGAACTAACCGCCCTCGGGGTGGATTCTTCAGCCTATTCGCTTTCCGGCGGAAGGCCGCACGGACGCCTGGTTCTTGACCATGAAGCCCGCGGACCTTGGGCTTTCTATTATTGTGAGCGCGGCCAGAAAATTGGGTATCAACCCTTTGATGCCGAAAGCGCCGCCTGCCAGTTCCTTTTAGGCGCCATGAGGCGAGTCGTGTACAATGCTCAACGGGTTGTCCGCTAAGAGGGAAATCAGATTGAGGGGAAATTGGAAATAGAAAAGACCAGCGGCAGCCAAAGCTTCGCGGGCCGCGCACGCTTAGACGTCAGGCTGGGCCAGCTTGCGCCAAAGCAATGAGGATTCCTGTCACTTGACGATCATCATCGCTTCAGCATAGTTGCTTGCAGATATTATGCGCGAATTCATGAACATCACCAAAGCTTTGGCGGACGACAAGCGGGTTCGCGTGTTGTTGATACTGCGTGCGGGCGAGCTGTGCGTCTGCCAAATCACCGCCCTCTTTGGGCTGGCGCCTTCAACCATTTCCAAGCACCTGTCGCTCCTTTTTCAGGCAGGCCTTGTGGAATCGCGCAAGGAAGGACGCTGGATTTACTACCGGTTGCCCGGGGAGCGGTCTCCGGTCGTACGCGAAACGTTAGGTTGGGTGGAACGCTCCCTCTCCAATGCCCCGCAAGTTTCAGCCGACAAAAAACAGTTGAAGGAAATTCTCAAACAAAGTCTCGCGGCGCTTTGCCAACGCCAGTGCCGGAAGTGAAGGCTGGCCCGCTATGATGGTCCGCGTTTCTCGCGCGCGCGGGTGACAACCTTGCTCTGCTTGGCAACAATTGGATCACTTGCGGAAGCGGTCTCTGCATCGCGGCAGAAAAGGCGAGTGTTTGGCTCACTGCGCGAGAATGGCATCCATGTTTCGGAAGATGTCTCGGCAGATGGAAACGTGTGAGCCGGCTGGAAGCCCGGGCGGATTCAGTTGATAGGTTTTGTAAAGCCGCGCGAATTCCCTGCGTGCCTGACGGTAGTAATCCAAGCCGGGCGGTTTGGAATCAGTGGTGACGGACCCGGGCGTTGGCATCCAAACCGAGAATGCCGGCACGATGCCACGACTCGCGAGATACTCGGCCCCTTCGATCATATCCTCCAGTGGTTCAAGCCCGGCAACAAATGCGCTGAATGCCTTGTTCGGGCCGAACTTCTCGGCGACGTGCTCCAGCGCTCGCAACTGTCCTGCACGTGTCACGTGGCGGGCATGGCCGGGGGCGAAGCGGGCGTGCAACGAGGGATTCCAAACATGCAAATCATGCCCCACCCGAGCAGCCCCTGCTTCCAGAATCTGATCCACGTCGGTGGGCTTCTTCGGAGCGGTGAGGTAGCAGTAGATTTCAGATTTGATACGGTCGAGGCCAACTTGCTGATCAATTGTCCGCAGCAAGTCGGCATAGCGACGACATTCGGTCGGGCTGCTGAAGAGAGACCCTGCGGTCAATTGAACTTCTCGAACGCCGGCGTTCTCAATTGACCATTTGATGATCTCCGCCACCTCGGACATTGACGGGCTGGGCAGATTGAAACCCGCCTGGTCCGCCATGACTTGAAAACAAAAGGAACAGGTCTCGTTGGCTTTGATGTATTCGCACGACCAGAGATAAAAGAAGGCAAGCGTCGAACGCCCTTCCAGGACTGCGATTGAACCAAACGGATGCCCGGCACTTGTCTTTTGTTGGTAATACGAAGATGCCGTTGGGAAGGTGACCTCCGCCACCGGAGTTTCTGCTTCAAACAACCAGGTCTTTTGCATCTCAAGTCGAAGCGAGAAGCGCGAGGACTCATTCGCGTGAAGATGAACGGCAACTTCCCCGGGAAGAATTAAACAATTGCAGGCGTATGGATTGGAGGGAGGCTCAATTCGAGCCCAGTCAGCAACCGCATCATAGACCTCCTGCGGATAGCGGACGCCTGCGCCAACCAGAGCACATTTCAAATCCAGTGACCAAAGCGCTTCATTATGCCCAAGGCTCATTGTGCCGGAAATAGTCATGTTATCAGTTTAAGCAAATCCCGACTTTGACATGCACGGCGTGCGCACAAACCGAGCAGCCAGCGATAACCCCAGCGTAACCCCCGCCAGCGCGAACAGCAATGGAGCATATTGAACCGGGTCAAGTTGCAGGTCCTTCAGCAATGGTTCTGTCACCAGTCCCAATCCCTGAGTGCGGCCGGGCAAGGTTGCCACCATGAGGACGGAGGCCAAGAGCACCTGGCTCCAGGCAAGGCGGCGCAAATTGCGGTGAGGTCCTGCCGGCGACAACACCACTTCATCCGATGGCTGATGGCCCTTGCGCCCCACGCGCCCCCGAATCGCCCGCACCGCAATCCACTGCACGAGGCGGCGGCCCTTGCCTTTCTGGCGCACCAGCCGGCTGCCATCCTTGCAGCGGCGCACGCCCCGGGCTTTGACGTTGCTCCGGGCGCGAAACAAAAAGTGGCTGCCCACCCGTGCGCCCGCCGCCAGCGCCTCGGCGGCAAACGCACCGCAGCCGTGCAACCGATCCGCCAACAACAGCGCCGCCTTGGGCAGT
>JADLHS010000608.1 GCA_020848635.1 Limisphaerales bacterium | reverse complement strand
GGGATGGTCAAAATCTCCAGGTCCCCAATCTGGATGATGTTCAACTCGGTCTTGACCTTTCCCCAATACCAGCCCGGATGCGCCAACCCCAGGAACACCCCGGTGCCGAAAAGACCTGAAACAGGTGCAAAGATGGTCTTGGCGGCCACAGCAACCCGAGTCTCGGTCGGGCGCCAGGCCTTATCCCCGCGCAAGGAATTGACGGTTAAGATCGCAAGATTCTCGCCCAGTGCTTGGGCCTTCTCGAAGCTAGCATCCTTGAATTTGTCCAGCCCGTTGCGGTGCGGCACGCTCGTGTGGAGCTGCGTCATCAGCCCGCCCACCAGACCTTGGAAGTAAATGCACATTCCACCCAGGCCTTTCACACCTTTGGGCTCGGGCACTCCGTTCTCGACCGCGTCACGCCAATAGCCGGGGAAATCAGAAGTCAGCAGGGAATTGGCACCGCCCAGGGTTTCGGGGTGGCAACCCCACTCAACCATCGTCGCAATTGTGTCGTCCGTGCCCTGCTTCACAAAACGCGCGCACCGAATCACGTTGTCATAAACAATTGGCTGGCGGCTGTCGTCCACGTAGCCGTCCGGTCCTGCAGTCACCTGCGCGAGAATCGTGTCTGCGGGCTGGAGCTGCAGCACCGCCTCTTCCACCGCCTCCTTGCATGCCCGCTTCACCAGTTCCATGTACTGGAAGTCAAAGCGGGGACGGATCATGGAATAGCTCCAGATGCCCATGGTGTCGGGGGCCTCGTGATCGTGCAACGAGGAGAACATCACGTGATCGATACCCAGCGCCGGGTTGATCATTTTCCGAATGTCGATGAACTTTTCGCAAAAAATGCCAATGCTGTCCAGAGACACCATCGCGACCGTGACGCCGTTGTTGCGGACGGCAATGGCGCGCGCCCAGAGCGGGTCATGCACTCCCTTTGCGGGCCGGGTATTGCTGAAACCGGCCATCCAGACAAAATCAAAGGTTCCGTTGCCATTCTTATCGGTGTAAGTATCCCCCTTTTGAGGATCGAATTTCCCGTTGTTGTCGGCATCCACCCAGGAGTCGTAGCGATCCATTACCGGCGTGATGTCGCGCTTGGCCACTCCCACCTCTAGCGTGCCTGGGCGCGCGATTTGCCCCGGCGTCGGCTTCATCGTGTCAGCCCGGTAACTCCGGTAGGGACCGATCGAGCGGCAACCCAGCCAAGCCACCAAGGCCAGGAGACTCAGGAGCAGGCACGCAAGTATCTTGTGGCGTTTAAGGCAAGTGCTCATGGCATGTGTTGGAAGCGCCAAGATTAGTTTCTGACCCGGGAAAAGGGTCGGAAACTTGGTTTTGGACTACACTCACGCGGCCTACTTTACTTTGCCACCGATCAGGGTCAATAGTGAGTCCTCTCCATGCCCCGCCACTTCCTTCGTGAAAACCGAGGTAAATTCTGGCTCAGTTCCGCCGGCCTTCATGGGCCGCCTCGACACTGAACTCGAACCGGCGGAGCGCCTGCTTGGGCACGCCGATGCGACGCACCAGCGCGGTGGCCAGCCCGGACACCGTGCCGGGCGTGAGATCGCCTGTGGCCTGTCATCAAATGAAAAGAAGCCCATGCCGATAGTGCTCTAAAACAAAAAGCCTGGAGGCCTGAAGGACCTCCGGGTGAACCAAAGTGCGCATTTTAGAGCGTTAGTTCAACCGCGGCTTCCTTCATGGTCCGGCAGGCGACCACCCGGGGACGTTTCTGGTAATGAAAGATCGTCAGAATGTTCATGCCGATGTCTTTCTTTGGATCCGGAATCACGCGCACCACCATGCCCACGCCACTTTGATCCATCAACGTCATCAATTCCCCAATGACGTCCGTGCAATCCAGTTTCATGAACTCCAAGCCAGTCAAATCCACCAGCAACCGGAAGCCCGGGCCTAATTCGCCGACCAGCGCTTTGACGTCACCGCGGCTGCGCTCAATGTCGCTCCTTCGTACCTGCCCGATGTAACTCAATAATAGTAACCGCTTCGATTTGTTGCACGTTGCCAGAACCATGCGCGGAGCATAACCATTTCCACCCGCAATCTGAATAGAAAACGTAGCCGGATGCGGCGAACTGCCAGTTCGCCTCCCGGCTGACCCACACAGCGCTTGTCAAACCTCGCTGGAGCGTGAAGAAAATGGATTCGCCCCCGGCGGAACGGGTCCGCCGAGGGCGAATAAATCCGTGCGGATCCTGGCTCAGGCGTCCCAGCCCGGGCGGTTATTACGGCGCACGTACTGGGCAGCCTCCGGCAGATTGGTGGACTTCATGTTCGGCCCATCCCAGTCCATGCGGCGACCTTCGCCCACCCGCAACGCCACGCATCCCAACAGGATGATTTCCGTGAGGTAGGCCGCGATGTCGAAGTTCGAATAGGAGGGCGTCCCGTCCTTCATCATCCGGAACCACTCCTGCATATGACCGGGCGAGCGCGGGATGATCTGTGGCACCGCTTTGCAGGCTTCATGCTTGTCGCCCGCCACCATTTCTTCCTGGCCCTTCATCGCCACAAAAAAGCGGGCCCCGTAGTCATCCGGCGAGAACAATTTGCCTTTGTCGCCGACAATGAGCGCGCCGGCGACCGGAAGCGAGCCCATGGTGCCGACAATTTCCTTGGTCACGTCCGCTTCGGGGCGCAGGGGCTTGAGCGCATCGCTGGGATTGCCGTCATACCACCAGAACTTCAGCGGCGGCAGGCCCTCTCGCTCTGGAAACTCGAACCGGATGCGCGAGGATTTTGGGAACGTCTCCGGGTAAACGCGCGAGTCAATTTCGCACTCGACCACGCTGGGATAGCCCAACTTCAAGGCACGAAACGGCATGTTGACAGTGTGACAAGCCATGTCGCCCAGTGCGCCGGTGCCAAACTCGTACCAGCCGCGCCAGGCGAACGTGTGATAAACATCTTTCTTGTAGGGCCGCAGCGCCGCCGGTCCCAGCCAGCAATCCCAGTCCAGATTCGCCGGCACCGGATCCGCGCCGGGGGGACGGTCGAGCCCTTGGGGCCAGACGGGACGGTTGGTCCAAACGTGCAATTCAAGCGGATTGCCGATCACACCGGCCTGCACCACTTCGACGGCACGGCGCAAGCCGCTTTCGGCGCTGCCTTGGTTGCCCATCTGCGTGGCGAGTTTTTTGTCCGCCGCCAACTGGCGCAACGCCCGCGCCTCGTACACCGTCTGCGTCAGTGGCTTCTGGCAAAAACAGTGCTTGCCCATTTTCATGGCACGCATGGCCGCCACGCCGTGATTATGATCGGGCGTCGAGACGGTCACCGCGTCAATGTCCTTGCCCATTTGGTCGAGCAACTTACGGTAATCCTGAAACCGCTTGGCTTGGGCGAACTGTTGGCCCTTCTTCTCAAGCGTGTTCTGGTCCACGTCACAAATGGCGACGATGTTCCCGCCGCACTGCGCGGCATTGCTGCTGTCGCTGTCACCTTTGCCGCCAACGCCGATGCAGGCGATATTGATGCGGTCGTTGGCGCCCAGGACGCGACCGATGAAGGGGAAGGTAAACGCCGCTGCGCCGGCAGCCAGCGAGGTGCGGCGCACAAACTGGCGCCGCGACAGGGAGGGAGTCTGGAGTTTCGAGGGTGGTATTTGCGTTTGCATGGGGTGAGTAAAGGGCCGGCTGGGGATTTGTTCAAGTCAAAGCTTTCTCCGGCCCGCCGGATAATTCCAGCCCACCGCGGCGCCCCCGTGATTTGGAATCGTTCAAAATGCCTTTGTGCGAAGCGCAAGTGGCGCGTAAACACACAAATAAACCGCCTTGGTGGCGACACTTCCGACGCCGCTACCGCAGTTTGGCCGCGAGCAACCCGTAAGCCTGCTCGCGCTGGGCTTCTGGAAAATCGTGTCCCGTCGCCGGATGCTCCACTTTCAAATTATCCTGCATGCCGTAGAGTCGATATACCGCCATGCCCACATTGACAATTTCATCCACGCTCCGCGCTTTGAAATTCGAGTCGTTCAGCGGCGCATTGATGAAAACCGATCGCGGGGCCATCGCCCCGAGAAGTTCGGAGAAGTCGAATGGGATTTCCGCCAGTCGTCCGCGATACTCCGCAAGTTTTGGCAGGTAACGGTTCTGACACCACCCGTGCTCCGGCTGCCAGTTATCCGGGTTGCCGTCATAATAATCGAGATACGAGTCAAAGCCGCAGCTCGAGACGATGACTTTGATTCGCTGGTCGAAAACCGCCGTGTAAATCGCGTTGTGTCCGCCGAGGGAGTGGCCAATAACCCCATACGTTCCGGATTTCACGTACGGCAGCGAGTCAAGCAGGTCGAGCCCACGCATGTTGTCCCAGACGGCTTTGAGCGTGCCGCTCTGCCATCCGAGCGCCTTCAGGTCCGGTTGGTAGTTTGCCATCATCGGATATGCCGGGGCGAGAGTCACAAAGCCGCGCACTGCCAGGTCATGCGCGTAAGCCCGGTAGTACTCGCGCAACTTTTCGACGGCAACGCGGTGACCATATTCCATGTCGGTCGGGTGCAAGCACAGAACCGCCGGCGTTTTTTTGCGCGATTCGCGCGCGGCTTTTGGCACGAGCAGATAGGCCGGCACGCGTGAACCGGGCTCGGAGGCGTAGGTGATGAACTGGCGTTCGTACGTGCCGCAGTCAGTTTTCTCCTCGCAGCGGAAGTCGAGTGCACAGCGCTTTTCCCGCCCCGGCAAACGACCGGCAACCTGCTCGAAACCGCGCACGATTTCCGCACGGCGCGCTTGCCAGTCCGATTTTGACACGACCGGCAACACTTCACCACGCCGACCGTGGTAAACCAGCAGGTTTGTGCGCGGCAAGCGCGCCCAGTCCCCGGAGGCTGTGAGGTTGGTTACCACCGGGGCAATCCCAAGGCCAACTACAACAAACAGCCGCCGCAGGGGGGTCGCGGCGAGCCTTCCCGCTCGATTTTGCCACGCCAAGCTTGCCAGTCGAATGTTCATCGGGCTTACTTTGACGGATTTCGAGACCGAAATGAATCAAGAATTACTCACCAAAGCCAAATCGCTAGGTTTCTCCGACCGGCAAATCGCCCATTTGACCGGCACGACCGAGGACGCCATTCGGGCCGAGCGGAAAAAGCTCGGCCTTGTGCCCAGCTATCGGCTCGTGGACACCTGCGCCGCCGAATTTGAGGCTTACACGCCGTACTATTATTCCACCTACGATCGCGGTGATGATGAAGTGAAAGGCAATACGGCAAAAAAGGTGATGATCCTCGGCGGCGGGCCAAATCGCATCGGGCAAGGCATTGAATTCGATTACTGCTGCGTTCATGCGGCGTTTGCCCTCAAGGCGGACGGCTTCGAAACCATCATGGTGAACTCGAATCCGGAAACGGTTTCCACCGATTACGACACGAGCGACAAGCTGTTTTTCGAACCGCTTACACTCGAGGACGTGCTGCATATTTACGAACGGGAAAAGTGCTGGGGCGCCATCGCGCAATTCGGCGGTCAGACCCCGCTTAATCTTGCCCTCGGCCTCCAAAAGAACGGCGTTAACATCATCGGGACTTCGCCGCAGAGCATTGAGATCGCGGAAGACCGGAAGATGTTCGCCGCCATGCTCGACAAGCTGAAGATTCCACAACCGCCCAATGGACTGGCGACCAACGAGGCTGAAGCGCTCGTCATTGCGAAACGGTTGACCTACCCCGTTTTGGTTCGCCCCTCGTTCGTGCTCGGCGGGCGGGCGATGCAAATTGTTTATTCAGACGCCGAGTTGTCGCACTACATGCGTTTCGCGGTGGAAGCTTCGCCAGAACGACCGGTGCTGGTGGACAAATTTCTCGAAGACGCGACGGAAGTGGACGTGGATTGCATCACGGACGTTGGCCAGTTCAAAGACCCAGGCGAAGGCACGATCGTTATCGGGGGCATGCTGGAACACATTGAATTTGCCGGGGTTCACTCCGGGGACGCAGCGATGGTTTTTCCACCGCACACGCTGTCCAAGCCGGTCATCGAGACGATTCGAAGCTATACGCACGCGATGGCGCGCGAGTTGAAGGTCATCGGCCTCATGAATGTGCAATACGCGGTGAAGGCCGAAACCGTCTATGTACTGGAAGTGAACCCGCGAGCGTCGCGGACCGTGCCTTTCGTGAGCAAGGCCATTGGGGTCCCGCTGGCTAAGTTAGCCGCCCAGGTCATGGCGGGAAAGACCCTGAAGGATCTCGGCTTTACCCAGGAGATCTGGCCGAAGTATTGGGCGGTGAAGGAATCCGTGTTTCCCTTCAACCGGTTTCCCGGGCAGGACATCTTGCTCTCACCGGAGATGCGATCCACCGGCGAAGTCATGGGCCTCGACACCGATCTCGGCATTGCTTATGCAAAATCGCAAATGGCGGCCAATGCGCCGTTGCCGCTGAACGGCTCGGTGTTCATCAGCGTCAGTGACGCGCACAAGCGCGAGGCGGTGGAAGTGGCGAAGCAATTTGCCGCGTTGGGATTTCAATTGATCGCCACGGGCGGCACCGCCAACGCACTGGAAAAGGCGGGGCTGACCGTGCGGGCCATCTATAAGATCTCCGAGGGCCGGCCCAACCCGGTTGACCTGCTGAAGAACAAGGAAATCCAATTGATCGTTAACACACCCGCCGGTCAATCGCCGCGCGCGGACGAGGTCCGAATCCGCACGACCGCAGTGTACACCGGCACGCCAATCATGACCACCATGAGCGGGGCCAAGGCGGCGTTGCTCGGCATTGCGGCACTCAAGCGGAATGGTTACGCGGTCAAGACGGTTCAGGAGTACCACTGACGACCGGCGGGGAGGGACGCACCGCCGGCGGGAGGAATTGAATTAGCCATTGCCCAGCGGACATCAATGGTCTAATTGTTTTGCTGCCGGCTGGAAGGGTGGCTGAGTGGTTGAAGGCACCTGACTCGAAATCAGACGTAGTCGCAAGGCTACCGTGGGTTCAAATCCCACCCCTTCCGCCAAACTTTACAAGGGTTTTATAAGTTTTCAAAAAATAGAAAAACCGAAAAACAGGGCTTTCTTCTGGCACAATTCTGACAAACCGATTAGGCAGAAACCTTGTCATAACTCACGGCGTATTAACCGGCTCAACCTTGCCGTCGGCATCTCGCACTCTCAAAACTACTCGCGTGGCGTTTGTGGACGCGATCACAACTTTGCCTTCCGCGTTCGTGGTTCGAGAAGAAACTCCCCAAACATTCTTTTGAACCTCTAAAACCTCCCACACTCCATCCTTGAACTCACACCGATAGCCAGAACCCGGCGGCAACTGACTGAACGCTATGTCAGCAACCTGACTCTCGGACATATGTCGCCCAAACAAGGCTATGTCCTTCTCATCTGCCCGCTGCTGCTTCTTGCAACCGATGACGGTTAAGGCGAACGCAAGGAATGTGAATGCGATTAGTGGTGTGGATTTCTTCATTTTCAAAAGTCCAACAACGAACTCACGAAAAAGTTGCACGCCTTGCTGCCCAAAGTCCAGGCAGCATGGCTGGAACAATGGCGACATCCGTCTTCACGGCTTGCTATCTGCGGCTCGCCGGCTACTGGTTCAACGATTTGGCAAATTGATTCAAAGCCTCCGCGAATTCCGAGGCATTGAACTCCGGCAAGGACTGGACCAGGCTGAACAGGCGATTCAGGCTCGCGTCCGCGTCGTTATTCGGTTGAAGGCTTCGGCACGAGACCAGCAACCGATCCAACGCCAGGACCAATCGTTCCGCACGGCGCGCCTGAAACTGGCCCCCAACGCCAGCTTGAAGAAAATCACCGCTGGTGGCAGCCAACGCCACCAGCGCTTGGCGTGACATTTTATCGGTCCATGGAGCCGCGGCGGCACGTTTCGCGAGCTCATCGCTGGACTTCAACATCGCGAGCAAGCTTTGCGAACCGAGTTCGGCGGGCGGCTTGCCCAGCGCGGGAAATTCGCGGTCGAGGCCATCGAGCTTTTGCAGCAACCACACGAGCGCGCTCCAGCGGGCCACGAGCTTTTCGTTGGGCTCTGGTTCACCCGACAGTTGCCAGCTCAATTCGCGTACGGCCACCGCCTGACCAACAAACCACGCCTGCGCCCCGCTCCAGCCGGCCGTTTCACGCCAGTGCTTAGGCTGGGAAACACTCTGGCCGTCCAGCTCAAAGACCAACTCCGGATGGCCGGCCTTGAGGAGCGATGTTTCCACCGTCTGGTGGCAGGCCACGCAGCTATTGGCGCGCACATAGAGATTCTTCAGATCACGCATCCCGGCGAATACGCGGTCGGCGTGACCGTAATCCGGCCTTGCGTGGGACCGCAGCCAGCCTTCCGCCGGCCCGTGACAACTTTCGCAGGCAACGCCCTCGCTGACCCTGAAGGCTTCCCCGCGACCAGCGGACGGAACTTCAGTCAAGGGCGCGTGACAGGAAGTACAACGGTTGTCCGCCGTGGGCTCTTTGATTCGCAGCGCGGCGGCAATTTGCCTCGACCGTGCGGTGGTGAGCGTCGCAAACGGTCGTTGGGAATGAACATCCCGCAGCGACCAGACGAGAAATTGATTCTGGTCTTGTCCCCCACCGCCGTGGCAGCCAGAACTGGAGCAGGAAGTGGCGCCGAGAAACCGGTTGGTTAATCCGGCTTCGCCGCCCTGCAGTTGAACGGCGGTGGTGGAAAACGACACGGCAATGACCACAATCAAAATATTCCCGCGCTTGGTTTGACAACTAAGTGATTTACGCCGCACGCTGGTTTTGTTAATTGACCCACAGTCCTGATGCAATCCCTAATTGACACCCTTCACGCCCTCGCCGGGGGCGAACTCAGTCTGGTCGTCGGGTTGCTCCTCGCCGCAGCGCTCCTGCTCCAGTTGTTGATTGCGGTTTTTCGGAGCGGTTTGCGGTTGTACGCCGAGCGCGCTCAGCAACGAGCCACCTTGGAGAAATTACGGCTGCAAGTTCAGGAGGCCAAACTGCGTTGTCAGCAGGCGGAATCGGGCAAATTGCAGTGGAACGGCTGCCGTAAATTCTCCGTTGTCAAGAAATCGCTGGAGTGCGAAGACGTTTGCGCGTTTTACCTGAAACCCCACGACGGCAAACCGCTCCCGCCGTTCAAGCCGGGCCAATATCTCACCTTCCAACTCGACATCCCCGGCCGCGACAAACCCTTGGTGCGGTGCTATTCCCTCTCGGACAGCCCCCATCGCTCGGACTATTACCGCGTCACCATCAAGAAGGAGAAATCGCCCCCGGATCAACCCGACCTGCCACCGGGCACGGCGTCCAGTTTCTTCACCGATGTCGTCAAGGAAGGCGACATCCTCAACGTCAAGGCGCCTACCGGACATTTCTTCCTCGAGATGTCTAAGACCAATCCCCTTGTCCTCATCGCTGGCGGCGTGGGGGTGACACCGTTGCTCTGCATGGCCCAGGCGATAGCGGCGAGCGGTTCAAGACGCGAGGCGTGGTTTTTCTTTGGCGTTCGCAACCGGCAGGAGCACATCCACAAAGCCGAACTGGAGAAACTCGCCGCCGAAAACGAAAACCTGCATCTGCACATCTGCTACAGCCGGCCGGGCCCGGACGATGTCAAGGGGCGTGACTATCAGCATGAAGGGCGCGTCGGCATCGAGCGGTTGAAGGAACAGCTCCCCTCGAACAATTTTGAATACTACCTATGCGGCAATGGCGCCTTCATGAAAAGCATTACCGACGGGCTGGCGGCATGGGGGGTGCCGGAAAAAGACGTTCACTTCGAGGCCTTCGGTCCGGCCACGGTGAAGAAAAAAACCGCCGAGCCGACGGCCAGTGAAACCGTATTTCTCTCCAAGCTGCAGGTCACGTTTGCACGCTCCGGCAAAACGCTCCGCTGGGAACCGTCCGCGGGAAACCTGCTCGAATTTGCGCAGGCACAGGGCGTGCGGATTGATTCAGGTTGCTGCGCCGGCAGTTGCGGCTCGTGTCTCGTCGCCATCAAGTCAGGCAGCGTGGACTATTTGAAACCACCGGACGCTGAGCCCGAACACGGGACTTGTTTGACCTGCATCTGCCGCCCGAGAGGCGATCTGGTGCTCGACGCCTGACCTAAATGCCCCCTGCCCCGCCAACCGTTGAACGCCCGCAGCGCTGGGACGCAGCCTTTGATCCCGCAATGACGGAGGCGGACGTGACCCGCCTGCTGGCCATTCCACCGTTCAACAAAATGTTGCCGGCGTATTTCCCCAAGCGCACGCCGCTCCGGGAGATTCTTCGCCACGACACCAGCATCCGCCATTACCGCAAGGGCGAAATCATCACTCGCCAGGGAGACTACGGCACTTCGGCGTTCCTGATTTTGTCCGGTACGACGCGCGTCGTGCTCAAGCCAGACTTGCCGCCGGCGCTACTCGGACGGCAAGCCCCCGTGAAGAAGGGGATCTTCCGCACGCTGGCGCAGTTCTGGTCGGGCCGCCGGCAACCGGAGAGTTACAGCCGCGCGCAATTGCGACCGAACGCCGGCGTGGGCGCACGCCAAAATGAAAACGCGGAAGTTCACGTTTTTCTCCAGGACTTGCCGCGGGTGCTGGACCAGCATCGAACCGAGGAAATGGCCGCTGGCGATTTCTTCGGCGAAATCGCCGCATTGAGCCGCATGCCGCGCACGTCCACCATCTTTGCCGCCAGCGACACGGCTGAGTTGCTGGAAATTCGCTGGCAGGGATTGCGCGACTTGATGCGCGCCGATAATCAGTTGCGCCAGCATATCAATCGGATTTACCGCGAACGCGCTCTAGCTTCCTATTTGCGCGCCACACCGTTGTTTCGTTACCTCAGCAAGGACCAGCTTGATCAAGTCGCGGCGCAAATCGAATTTGCCACCTACGGCGATTACGACTGGTCAGGCGAATACAAACGCCTCGCGCAAAGCGGCAGCGTGCGGCCGGAAAAGGAGCCGGTCATCGTCCAGGAAGGCGACTACCCGAACGGCGTCGTGCTGCTCCGGGCGGGCTTCGCGCGCGTAAGTCAGAAGTTCGGCAGTGGCGAGCGCACGCTCAATTACATCGGCGCCGGACAACTATTTGGCTTCGACGAAATCGCGCACAACTTTCAACAGCCGCAGTCGCCGGTAAGTGTTCAGCATTCGCTCCGCGCCATCGGCTATACCCATCTGCTCATCGTGCCGACCAGAGTCATGGAGCAAATCGTTTTGCCCAGTCTGCCCAAGAACGAATTACCACCGCTAGTTTCACTGACCACGGAAACCTCGGCCGTCATTCCCGATGCGCCCACGCCGCGCGCGGCGCAGGACAGAATTGGCGCGGCGACGCTGGAATTTCTTACCGCGAACCGTTTCTTCAATGGCACCGCGACAATGGTGATTGATCTGGAGCGATGTACGCGCTGCGACGATTGCGTTCGCGCCTGCGCTTCGACGCACGACAACAATCCGCGCTTCCTCCGTCACGGACCATCGAGCGGACGATTGATGATCGCCAATGCCTGCATGCACTGCGCCGATCCGGTTTGCATGATCGGTTGTCCGACGGGCGCAATTCACCGCGAATCGTTTGCCGGCCAGGTGGTCATCAATCCCGTCACTTGCATCGGCTGCAAGGCGTGCGCGAACAATTGTCCCTACGACGCGATTCGCATGGTGGACATCCGCGACGAGCACGGTGATTTCATGGTGGGCGAGGACCTCAAACCGATCAGCAAGGCGACCAAGTGCGACCTGTGCGTGGAAAATCACGGTGGCCCGGCGTGTCAACGGGCCTGCCCACACGGTGCGTTGGAGCGAATGAATCTGAACAACCTCGCGACGTTGACCGACTGGATGAAACGATGAGCCGCTTTCGTCGCCAGTTTTTTATCGGAATCTTCCTGCTGGCGCTTGCCAGCGGGCTGGCCGTGATGGCACATAACCGCTGGAACCCTGCGCTGCCAAACTACGCATATTTCACTGGCTGGGTGCTGTTGGCCGCGATGATCCTGCTGGCGCTCTACAATGCGCGAAAAAGATTGCCCTTCCTGCCGCTCGGCAACTCGGAGACGTGGGCCCAGATTCACATTTACGCCGGTTTTTTCGCCGTCGTGTTGTTTTTGATCCACCTGAACTTTCGTCTCCCGACGGGTTGGTTCGAGGGCACGCTGGCCTGGCTCTATGCCCTGGTCACGGGCAGCGGCATCGCGGGCCTGTTTCTGAGTCGCGTGTTGCCCCGGCGACTAGCGACCCGCGGCGGCGAAGTGATCTACGAAAGAATTCCCGCGCTGCGCCACGCGCTGCGGCAGGAAGCCGAGGCGCTGACGCTCGGCGACCAAACCAAATCGCCGGCTATCGCAGAATTTTACGTCCGGGAATTGAGCGATTTCTTTGCCGGGCCAAGATTTTTCTGGCCGCACCTGTTGGAATCCCGCCGCCCGCTCAACGCCCTGGCGGCCAAGCTTGAGAACCTGCGCCGCTTCCTCAACGAGTCAGAACGCGCCACCTTGGAAAAGCTCGCGCGATTGGTGCGGCAAAAGGACGGGTTGGATTATCATCACGCGCTGCAAACCACGCTCAAACTCTGGTTGTTTGTGCATTTGCCGCTGACATACAGCCTGATGATATTCTCACTGCTGCATGTCGTGCTGGTGTTCGCCTTTTCAGGAGGTGCGCGATGAGCGAAAATTTGCCCGCTCCAGATTTCGATTCGCAACGCTATGAACGACCGAATCAAGCATGGATTTGCGGTCATGCCGCCGAAGGCAGTCCGTGCCGTTCGGGACCAGACAACTGTGGTCGCTGCCGGGCCACGGCGGAATGCGTGCCCGGGCTGGAAAAGCCGGCGGGTGAATCAAAAGGCCGGTGGCGCTGCACCCGCCCCGGTGGCGCATGCGAGACCGGCCCGCTGCCGGACGGAAGCTGCTGCCGTCCGATCTCGAAGTGCTCGCCCGTGCCGACCTTGCGGACGCGCCGGGGTCAGCTCACCCGCGCCGTGGTGACGGCGACCGTCGCGCTGCTGCTGATTTGCCTGGGGGGATCGTGGCGCGGCAACTTCATCAATCCCGGCGAACTCTCCACGCCTCATTCCAGCGCTGCGTTTGCGAAACTTCACACCGGCACGAACCAGAGTGATTCGACTTGCGCCGCCTGTCACAAGGCAGGAGCGCTTGGCCCGAATGGTTTGCTCTCCGCCGCGTGGCGTGCGAAACCCGGGCCGTTTGAAGTCATCCAACTTGCCCACACCCGCCCCGGAGAAATGACGGCCATAGATGAGGCTTGCCAGAAATGCCATCCGGGGCATTTGCTGCATCAGCCCAACGTGGTACGGGACATTTCCTGCTCGTTTTGTCATCAGGAACACCGTGGCGCGGGACCAATTGCCGCAACCACAGATGCGCAGTGTGCGCTCTGCCACGGCGATGGCGTGAGCATGGCCGCCGCAGCGGCCACGGGCGCCAGTTTGCAGCCGAAGAATGGCACAACCACCGATTCACGCCCCGCGGCCGGCTTCACGCAAGTCCTCCACCGCTTCGCAGAGGATCATCCGGAGTTTCGGGTCCACACCGACAAGCGGCGCGACCCAGACACCCTCCGGTTCAACCACGCCCGGCATCTCACAGGCGAAGCCATGCCGATGCTGCCTAACGGCCAGAAGCTCGAGTGTGCATCATGTCATCAACCGAACGCGACCGGAATTTCTTTCCGGCGCATTAATTTTGAACAGCACTGTCAGGTCTGTCACTCGCTGCAGTTCGATCCGGAAACACCCGGGCTGACGTTACCCCACGGCGATCCAAGTTTTGTTTCCGCGTTTCTCCGCAGTCTGCCGAGGCAATATGCCGATTTTGCGGCGCGCTCCGGTCTAACGACCGAAGCCGACCGGAAGCAATTTGCCCAGGAGAAATTGCAACGCTTGCAGGCACGGGTGGCCTCGGGTGAGGATTTTGAGGAGCGGGTGTTCTTCAGCTCCGCGACGACCGGGCCGGAAGTGCAGGTTGGCTCCGTGCGCGGGCCCAGTCCGGCGCTCTATCCCGGCTGCGCCTATTGCCACGCGGTGAAGTCCGGCGCGCACGGCAAGGCGGAAATTACCAACCCCGTGTTAATTGAGCGCTGGCTGACCCACGGCGAATTCAATCACGCCAGACACGTCAGCGTGGCCTGCACGCAATGCCATGCGGCCGCGACAAGCAAGGAAACGGCGGACGTCATTTTGCCGGGGAAAAGCTCCTGCGCCGCCTGTCACAGTCCGCAGGGTGGCGTCGTGGATTCATGCACGACCTGCCACACCTATCACAAGAAGGCGAGGCCACTGAGATGAGGCTGCTCGTCACCGTTGGTGGGTTAGGAATTGCGCGCCGGCGACACCGACCTGCGGCAGCCGCGAGTCGGGACTAAAACCTAATCGTCACGTTGACCCCGCCCCCTCCGTCGAATTGGTTGTAGTCCGGCACTCGCGCGCTGGTCGTATTCATGATGTCGTAGCCAACAAACGCGCGGGCGCTGATGTACGACGTGAAGTAGCAGTACAGCGCAAGCCCGAACGAATTCAGATTATCATCGCGTTTTTCGCCCGCCGTAAAATGGGTGTATTGGTAGCGATAGTAGGGTTGCACCAACGCATTCCGGCAGACCGCCAGCGTGTAGGTGAGGAAAACACTGTGATCCGTCCGGTTATTGAAATCGTGGCCGAAGGTCGGCGGGGGCAAATCAGTGTCTGTAAAACGATAATCGCCGGCGTACCCGAGCACGAGCGTGCTTCGCTCGCCCAACGGGAAGAGCCGCTGCACCCCCCAACGCGGCACGGCTTCCTGATAAAACTGGTCGTCGTGTTCCGCGTCCAACAACCGCTGAAAGTCAACGCCAGCCTCGAAAATCCAGTTGCCGCGCCGCCACTGGCCATCGGCAAAAACGGTCTGCACGTTGAAATTAAATTCATTCAAGGGCGCCGGCCGTAAAGAAGCCGTCGCAAAATCGTAAACCAGAATCTCCTTGTCCGAAGCCAGCCCAAAATCCCACCACTCCTGCCGAAAGCCAAGCCGCGGGGCAAACTGGCCATCGCCCAGCCCATAAGGGGTCGGCGCCAGCGCGAATTGCACCGTGCTCACCAACACATCGGCGCTTTGTTGATCGTTCGCAGCAAGAAACATGTTGTCCGTATAGAAATACTGCACGTCGGCCATCGCCTCGAAGTAGGCCTTGCGCGGCTTGAACTTCAAGATGGTTTGTGGCCCGACATCACGGCTCTCGCCGGCAAACAAATCCGGCGCGACCTCGCCGGACTCCGCCGCCTGCGCCGCCTGCTCCAGTTCGCGGCGCTGCTGCATGGATTCGGACTGCTGAACGGCGGCCGGAACTTGCGCCCAAGATTCGTTGAGCCACAGGGCGAAACCGGCACCGAGAAGGAGAATCGTTAATTTTTTCATGGGGGAATTCGAACAACGGCCAGCCCCTAGGGTGCGCTCCGGTCGGGGATGATTTGAACCAAGCCCGCCCCGCCCACGCCCCCCGTGGGCCCGTTGCCTTGTCCACCGACGAGCTGGCCCAATTGCGTCGGGGTCAGTGGCGGATGAACTGCCGTTGCGTAGGTATTGTGATCCAGGGTGCTCAAGCCATTCCCCGGTCGGAGTTTCGCGGCAAACTCATCTGCTGACACCCCCGTATCAGTTGCCCTGCCTCGGGCCAGAGCCTCGTTTTGCCTTTGTATCGCCGCATTGATCAAGGCGAGGGAGGATAGTTCATGCGAAAAGCCGCCGACCAGCAACGAACTGCCCACAAGTTTGCCGAGATTGAAGTCCAGCACTTGGCTGAATTTCTTCCCCCCGGCCAATACAAAGACCAGTTGCCCCGCCTTGAGCGTCACGGCTTTTCCATTGGGCAGCGTCGCCTTGCCCTTGCCTTCGAGCACGAGGAGTTTGAAACCGCCGTCCTCTGTGGCCACCACGATAATCGTTGTGCCCAGCACCGCGGCCGATGCGCCACCGGATTTGATGGTGCCGCCGCCTTTCCCGGTCGGGGAATGAAACAAGACGCTCCCCTTTTCGAGACGCAGGTTGCGTCCGACCGCTTCAAAAGCAAAAACCGTGTTGGCGCCCACCCGGGTAATCGTTTGGTCAGCCGCGGTCAGCTCGGCGCGCGAATCCACGCCCGTGCGGACGAGATCGGGCGCTTTGAACAGTTCCTCGAGCCGGGCAGGAGCGGTGGCCCGGTCTGAACCGGAAACAACCTTCACCTCTTTCACAATTTCAGTGAAGGTGCTTTCCGCAAGGGATGCGGCCAAGACCGGCAGGGTGAAGCCGACGAACGCAGCGGCACACAAAATTTTGATCTTCATATTCACGTTTGGTTATGTACCGGAAAGAACTACTGGAGGAGGCTGCGCTTGTCAATTGCGGCGGCAAGCCAAACCGCAGCGATGCCGTTGGCGGGGGTGTCGGAATCTGATGGTACGTTCGGTTACGGTTGCGACGGGGACACGGCCTCCCGCCCAAGATTCTGGAGATTCAAAAAAGACGGCTTCTGGCTGGACGCCGCATCCTCAGCATTCAGGTCGAGTCCTTTGGCGGCCACTTGCCAGGGCGTGAAACGATCTCCTTTGCCAGCGGCGGTTTGGATGGTTTGCACTTGAATCGCGGCGGCGAGGAGCGGCAGGGAGGGGAGCGGGCGTGAAAACCCGGCGACCAACAGCAAACGCGACGCGAGCTCTTGCAGGTTGAAAATCATCACCGGACCAAAATCATTCCCATCCGGCCGCACGATCACCATCTCTCCCGCGTTCAGAACGATTGACCGGCCGCCCGCCAGCGTCACCTTGCCCTGGCCTTCGAGCACCAGGGTTTTGAAACTGCGATCGGGCAGAACCGTGCAAATCAAAGTGGTGCCCAAAACCGCGGCGGCCGTGCCGCGATTTTTGATCGTGCCGCCGCCTTTGCCGGTCGGCGAAGAAAACAACAGACTCCCCTGTTCCAGACGGAGGTTGCGTTCCCCCGGCTCGAAGGTAAACACCGTGTTCGCCCCGATCCGCGTGATGGTTTGATCCGGCGCCGTCAGCTCGACGCGGGAATCCGGCCCCGTGCGCACCAGGTCGGGCGCCTTGAAGGTAGCGTCCTTGCGGGCGGGGGTTACGGTTTTGTCGGATGCGGTCACCACATTCACATCCTGGATGATTTCCGTGAAAGTGCTCTCGGCAAGCGGCGCCGCGGCAAACGCGACCACGCTGACGCCCAGGAGTAATCCGGCTAGTTGAAATTTCATAATTTAGTTTTCGTTGGATGGTTGTGACGGCGAGAGGATAGCACGCGCAATGAATTGTCAAGGCCGCGCGCCATGGTTAGTCTAACGCCCTCATTGCCCTTTCACTGGAAATAAAACGATGAAACCAGCCACCAAACGATCGCTCATCGTTCTCGCCATTTGCGCAGCCGGCACCCTGGCGTTTCTCGGGTTATGGGCGCGCGGCTTTGTGCCGTTGCAGCAAATGGAATTCTTCGCGCAGGACTGGCAGACGCGGCTGGGCCGTAAAAACCCCGTGGATAGCCGCCTGGTCCTGATCGGCATTGACAAGCCGGTTTACCTGTCGGATTTCAGCGACGCGGAACTTCAGAGTGAGCCGGTGCTGCGACATTTGCAGAATAATTTTCCCTGGTCGCGCGCCGTCTGGGCACGGTTGATCGAAAAACTCGCCGCCGCCGGCGCACGCGTCATCGTCTTCGACCTCGTTTTCGCCGCGCCGGGCGAAGGGGATGCCGAACTCCATCAAGCCCTGGAAAAACATCGGGACCGCGTCGTCCTCGGCTACAACATCAGCGTGGGCCAGACGGAGCGTGGGAATTTCAGTGAACTGCTCCTGCCGAATTCCAGCCTCTTGGCGGCGGCGGGAACGAATTCAGCCGTGGAAGACGACCGCCTCGGCTACGTCAACATCTGGCCGGATTTCGACGACACTTTGCGCCGGGTTAATTACCGCCAGTCCAGTGCGCAAGTGGGCGACCTCGTGCCGGCGGAAGTTACGCTTGAATCCCTCGACGCGCGGGCCCTGCGCAAATTCGGCCGTCCCGATCTCATCCCGCCCGGCTTCAACCCACGGCTTTTTCGCTACACCGCTCCGTCCGGTTTCGGATACCGACCCCGCCCGATTGGGGAAGTCCTCTCGCCGAAGCTGTGGGAAAAAACCTACGCCAACGGAACCGTATTCAAGGACAAAATCGTTCTCATCGGACCAACGGCGGCAATCTTTCATGACGAGCACAACACTCCCTTCACGGACCCGAAGCCCATGTCCGGGCCCGAAATCCATCTCAATATTCTCAGCGCCGCATTGCATGGGGAATTTCCGCGCGAACAATCTCTGGTGGCAAGCTTGTTCATTATCGTCATGGCTGGCGTAATCGCCGGGGCGCTGTGCTTTATCATTCGTCCGCCCGGGCGACGCTTTGTGAGCGTCGTCGGCTTGAGCGTCGGCTACGGGTTTTTCGCGCAATTGTTATTTGATCACGCCGGGCGGGTCTTTCCGATCGCCGTCCCGCTGGCGGTCCTGCTCGTGAGCAGTGTGGTCGTTCTCGCCTACGATTTTGTTTTGGAACGCCTCGAACGCGTGAAACTTCGGCACACGATGGGCCTGTATTTTTCCCCCAGTGTCCTCCAGGCGGTGCTGGCCGACCCCGGTTCGATGGAGCCGCGCCGCGCCAACGTGACCTTGCTGCTCACCGATTTGCGCAATTCCACACCGCTCGCCGAGGTCCTTGGGCCGAAAGGCATGTTTGAACTGCTCAACCGCGTGTTTGAAGCGCAGACCCAGGCCATCATGAGT
Source organism: Limisphaerales bacterium (assembly GCA_020848635.1). Lineage (GTDB taxonomy): Bacteria > Verrucomicrobiota > Verrucomicrobiia > Limisphaerales > JADLHS01 > JADLHS01. The sequence continues at coordinate 1,424 of JADLHS010000608.1, read as the reverse complement.
GAGGAAGGCAACCTCGAACATTTTCTCGGCGACCAAGTCCTCAGCTACTGGGGCGCGCCGCAGCCGCAACCCGACGCCGCTGACCGCGCGGAACGGGCCGCCATCAAGTTGATTACCGCGATGGAAAAGCTCCGCACAACCCTGGCCCCGGAGGTGCAAACGTTGTTCGGCTACGGCGTTGCCCTGCACAGTGGTGGTGTTTTGGTCGGCAACAAAGGTTCGGCATTGCGGCTCGACTACGGACTCGTGGGCGACACTGTGAACGAGGCCGCGCGCATTGAGGCGCTCACAAAGTATTACGGCCTAAAACTGCTCATCTCGCGCGATGCATTCGCACAACTCAGTCAACAAGGCGACCGCCGCCTGCTGGATCGCGTCATCGTGAAGGGCAAAACCGAGCCGGTGGAATTGTACGAGTGCGAGAACCCCTGCACGCCGTCGAACTACCGCGAGCTTTGCCGGCACTACAAAGTCGCCTACGACGAATATTTCTTCGGCCGCTTCGCCGAAGCAAAAGCGTTATTTGACAAACTGGTCGAGGATTTTGCCGACGGCGCGAGCCGCACCCTCGCTGCCCGCTGCGCCGAACTCGCCGCCGCGCCGCCCAAGGAGTGGAAGGGGATATGGAAAATGGAGGCGAAGTAGAAGGGCGCGGCTACACGGAGTTCTTTCACGGAAAAATCAGTAAACCAGCACCAACACCGCCGCCTGTTCCGCTGCTTTGACGACCTCCTCACACTTTCGCTCCTTCGTCACCGGCTCCTTCAACTTCACCGACTCTTCCGGCGCGGCTTCCCGGAACGGTAGAGCCGCGTTGCTGTGCGGCCCAAATATCAGGGCGGAGCAGCACCGCCCTACCAATTCTTCACCGCGCAATTCACATTCTCCGGCAACGACCCGCTGGCGGCAGTGCGGCCTTGGTGCTCAACTTGAGCTAACACTACGTCACCAAGTTCCCACGCTCACCCGCCTCTCGGCACGACCGGTGCCGTTGAAAAATGATTCACACCCGCCCTCCCGACCCTCTCCCCGGGGGAGAGGGAGAATCATTTGCCGCCTCACTCGAAAACTTGCGACCGGATTTGCCGGACGATGAGCCGCAAAACGAAAGACGGACGACCGCTGTTCCTTCTCCTCGGGGGGAGGGCCGGGTGAGCGCGAGCGTTAAAACAAACTTCTCTGATGACGGACCGCTGTACCGTGGAGGCGGGACGCTGCCGTAGTCACAACGCCGGATTCCTCGGAAATTTCGCGTAAGGCAAGCGGGCGCCGCGATATTGCGTGCGGTCGGCGCGAATGGCTTCCGCCGAAGGAAATACCGACGTGCCGCTCGCCGCGATGATGTCATCCTGATCAATCCCGTCGCCGCTCACGCCCACCGCCCCAATCACCACGCCATTGCGATACAACGGGAAGCCGCCGGG